>NZ_JBHSPB010000011.1:0-257461 GCF_042656465.1 Streptomyces gamaensis | reverse complement strand
CCCGCGGAGCGGGTCCCTCCGCGCTGCGCGCGGAGCAGCGAAGCTGCTCGCTTCGCTTCGCAGGAGCCTTCGCGCTACGCGCGAAGCAGCTCGCTTCGCTCCCTGCTTTCCTCCCCCGCTGCGCGGGGGAGGGCTCGCTCCGCTCGCAGAAATGCTCTCCGCGCAGCGGAGAGCAGGGAAATTGCTCACTTCGCTCGCAAGGTACAGAGCCAGCGCTTCGCGCTGGCTGCTCGCTTCGCTCGCTGTTTTCCTCCCCGCTGCGCGGAGAGGACTCGCTGCGCTCGCAAAAGAGATAAGGAACCCGCTGCGCGGGTAGTTGTCTCGCGCAGGGAAGCTCGCTTCGCTCATAAGGATACGGAACTCGCTGCTGCTGCGCGCAGCGCAGTGACGCAACTCGCTTCGCTCGTCGCATTTGGAGACCGCTTCGCGGGCTCCAAATAAACTCCCGTACTTTTCGGGGGAGTTGTCAGCCCCGCGTAGCGGGGCTGGACCGCTCGCTCAACAGGCCACGTAGCGACCTGGGTTCGATGTAATCGAACCGGTATGACTTCCGCTGCGCTCCAGTCATAGAGTGAAACGCCCCGTGTTGCGGGGCGAGTTCAGCCGCCCAAGTGCGGCTGGTGCCCTTCCGGATTCGCCTCCAGGACAAGCCCGCTGGCGTGGACTCAGACTGGCTGCAAGGTAGCTGATCTCCCGTCAAGCTGCTTTGAAGCTCCCAGTAGACCCACCGTGCTGGTCCCGTCCCGTCACAGGCAGCCGGACAACAGCCCCAACCGCAGAGAGCACCAGCATTCCCACAAAAACCCGACCCCCAAGCCCCCGAGCGCGCAGGATCAGCCGCAACTACCCGCCGGGCGGATGCGGGTGACCAGGCCCGTGGAGCCCGTGGTTGCGTCGATCCACACCACGTGCCTGCCGCCCACAGAGGCCGGCAAAACCTGCTCACCCCGGTTGCAGGAGACCCGCTCCCGGCGCGTACCGTCCGAAGTGAACTGCCACAGCCTGGCCAGCGTTTCCTGGCGTACCTCACCCGCGGGTGGCTCCGTCCCGACGGTCACCGCGTCGTCGGAGGCCGTCAGGTAGCGGGCCTGCAGTGCGTTCTTGCCCGTCGCAGGGCTGATGTCGATGCCGCCCGTCCCGTCGAGGTTCACCCGGCGCACCGCAGTCAGTCCCGACGGCCAGTCGGGCCGGTCCAGCCAGTAGACGTGCCGCGAGGTGACGGCGGTTGCCTGGGGATTCGCCGACCTGCTCAGTACCGTCCGGTTGCCGCTCGCGATATCCAGGAGCTCGATCTGGCACACCGTGCGGTAGCAGTCGGTGAAGGCGATCCTGCCGTGGCTCAGGGACGGGGCACCGGTGAACGCCCAGCGGCTGCCCGGACCGCCCGGAGGGACGAACACCGGGTCGGTCTCGCCGATCCGCAGGTACACCACGCGTGAACCGCCCTTGTACCGGTGCAGCGCGAAAGCTACGGCCTGTCCCTCGACTCGGAGCGAGGAGATGCCTCCGTTCCACTCGGCCGTGGAGTACAGCGTCCGGATCGGGCCTCCGGCGAGCGGCCGTGCCAGGATGTCGACAAAATGTCTCCGGTACGCCTTCCAGACCACTGTCCTGCCGTCCGTGACCGGATCGACATGGTAGCGGCCGTCGTTGGGGCTGATCAGCTTCTTCTCGCCCGAGCCGTCCAGCCGCCCGGCCCACACCGAATACGGCTCCGAGCCGTCCTCGTTGGACGTGGCCGCCGCCCACCAGCCGCCGCCCGCCCCGACGGTCGACCTCCGGTCCGTGCTGACGTTGCCGAGCAGCGGGTCGGAGTCCACACCCAGGGCCAGTTCCCAGCCCTGTACGATGCCGTGACCGTTGAAGGCCCGCTCGATGGAACGGAGTTGTCCGGCGGTGGCCTTGAGGTCGCGAGCCGCGGCGAGGACGGCGTTCCGGCCCTCGGTGAAGCCGTCCAGCGGAGTCAGGTACTCGGTCAGCGCTTTGTAGACGATGCGGTCGGCGAGCACGTGATCCAAGTCCTTGCGGATGTCCCACAGCGCGCCGGAGAAGATCGTCGAGTTGAGGTGAACGCCGCCGTTGTCCGTCTCGATCGTCACGCCGACGAAGGACTTGGACGTCGACCGGCCGTCGCCGAGGTCGCGGAAGGCGCACTCGCGCGGGCTCTTCGTCCGGCACAGCGTCGCGCCCATGAGCCCGGAGTCGGGACTGTCCATGGGAATGCCGTACGCGTCGGTCGCGACCGCCTTCCCGAAATAGTCGCCAATCGCCACTTCCAGGGCACCGGACTGTCCGGCGGGGACGAGTCCCGCGCTGGTCCCGACGACGCCGTACGTCAGCTGCTGGCCGACGACGTCCAGCCCGGCGGAGAACGGACGGTGCTCCCGGTCGCCGCCGTCATACACCACCTTGGTGCCGTCCCAGACGGCGTCGCGGTAGTGGCCATCGCCCAGGACCACGGAATTGACGTTCCCGCCCCGGCCGTCGAGGCCGTCACGGCCGAGTACCTGCCGGTAGTAGTCGACGACCTTGCCCGCGCCCCAGTGCGCGTCCACCGCCCCCGTATCCGTCGCCGCCGGGCCGAAGAGCGAGGTCGGCGAGCCGAACTCCTTGAGGCCGGGAGGCCAGCCGCCGATCACCTCGATGACGTTGAGGCCACGGGCATCCCAGGTGGAGACGAGGTGCTTGGCATTCCTCCCGTCGGACCGGGAGCGGTCGCGCAACACGTACTCCTTACGCGCCTCGTCGCGGTCCACGTGCAGTTCGACAGTTGTTCCGTCGAGCTTGACACCGGAGCCGGACGGGGCGACGACACCTCGGGGGGCGTCCTGCGAAATCCTTCCCTTCTCCATCGCTCCGGGGCCGCCGAACGCCCGGATCCCGCTGTACTGAAGGACCGGATATCCGGACTGGGCTTCGATGTACACCTCATAGAGCACCGGAGTCCGGGCGGTCGGATCCGTGCCCCGGACGGTGACGTGCCGGGTGAGCACGCCGCTGCCCCGGGGCAGGACGACAAGGCCTTGGTCAGTACCGCTGAGTTCGTGTCCCTGCTCCCCGACGGCCATCACAGCACGGGCAATCGCGGTCTTGGCATCGACCCCGGGTTCGGTGGAGACCGTCAGCCCGGTGAAATACCGCCCCGATGCACCAGTGACGGTCCGCTCGCCACCCTTGTTCTCCATGCGGACCACGTACTGCCCGCCGAGAACGTCCACGCCCCGGTGCAGCTGCTGGAACCGGACGACCTCCGAGGGGCCGTTGCTCACGCTCTGCACCAGCTTCAGATCCCGCTCCGGCTGCGCGATACGGTACCGGCTCTGCCGGTCGGCGAGATGCCGCAGCGCTGCACCGGCGGCGCTCCCCTTCGCCTCTGCCTTCTCCCGGACCCCGTTCACCAGCACGGGAGTTGAGGTCCGCTGTCCCGGGATGATCTGCCCGGGGCCGGGTCGTGGGTCGGCCGCGGCGGCGGGAACCGTGGAAACGACAAGTGCGGCGACGCCGATCAGCGCCGCCGCACTCGATAAGCCACTCCGTGTTCCGACCGAGGATCTCATTCTTGGTCTCATTCCTGTCATGCAAGCGGAGTGCAGGCTCGCTCAGCAACAGGGACGACACAAGTGCGTGTACGCGTTTCGGTCCCGGGCGCCCGGTTCGGACGCTCACGGTCCGGGCCTTCGCCTACAGCCCCGCCCGGTGGCACCGGCGGCCGCCGTCACGACCGACCGTCGGTCAGGCGTCATTTGACGCACGGGGCCGGCACGCTGCAGGACCCTGTTCCGGGTCCGCGAACGGCATCGACTTTTCTGCGGAGACCTGGACCGTGACGAGTGCCGACCCTATAGGGGTCAGGACATGTCTGACTGCCTTGCCCACACGATGTGTGGCGACCAGACCGCCGTTGCGCAGGGCAGTCACGTGCACCGACGCGGTCCCCGCGCTGACACCGAGCCGGTCCGCCAAGTCACTGGTGCCGCAACCGGCGCCGATGTTCAGGAGTGCTGCTGCGCGGCCCCGGCCGAGCAGTGCGCCGAGCCGACCGGGGGCGGCCGCCCCGTTCTCGTCCCACAGCGTGTGGTGCCCGGATGCCGGGTAGGTGATCACCGTTCCGGCCTCGTCCGCCAGAAGCACACCCGTCTTCCGGAAGACCGAAGGCACCAGAACCAGCCCGCGCTCCCCGACTCCCGTCTCGCCCCAGGCGTCGCGGACCGTGAGACCGGGCAGGCAGTCCACGACATGGCGCACTCCGAAGGCGGCAAGGTCGTGTGCGCGGAGTGCAACGTCCGACTCTCAGAGCGGTTCTGATCCGGGGCCAGTCACCGATGAGACAGTCCTGGAAGAAATCACGCGCTGTCTCCTGGAGCGGCCCGAGGGCCGTGAAGTCGAGTTCATGGCGACTTGTTGCTTCCCCCCTGCGGCAGAGCAACTGCTCGGCCACTGAACGAATCCGCGGCCGTACCGCAGTCGGAGGAAAGCTGAGCGCGTGACGCTGTGCAGATCTCGGGCTGCGCCGACGCCAGCTCTGCAGGGCCGGGTACTGCGCTCGAAGGACTTCGGCTGCCGCCAGCACCTCTAGCAGCGGCGAGACAAGGAAACGACAACCGGACAGAGCACTCACCGAAACACCCAATTCCGACAGCCCGTTGTACTCCGGCCGAGTCGGGACCTGGTCAGGTCTTCGTTCGCGGACCGATCCCGACAAGGGCTGGGCGATGGTGACAGTGGGCATCCGGTGGTACTCCTCCACTCGGCCTTCGTGGCTGTCGGTGGTCTGTCTCTTTCTCGCTTCGGCGGGAGAGGACTACGCACTTCGCTCATGGACGGAAATGACGTTCACCAGCTTTTCGAGTTGCTCAACGATCTGCTCCAGCGGACGTTCTGCCACGTCGACGACGATGGTCATGTGGGATGTGGCGGGCTCATCGGCCGGATCCACCGACAACGAATCGATGTTGAATCCCCGGCGGGAGAAGAGTCCCGCCACCCGCGTGAGGGCGCCAGCCTTGTTCTCGACGCGGACCAAGAGAGTGTGTTTCGGCATGGGTGTTCCTACTCTTCGTCGTCACCGAAGTCGGGACGGAGATCGCGGGCGGCCATGATGTCGTCGTTGGAGGTGCCTGCGGCGACCATCGGCCAGACCATGGCGTTCTCATGGACGATGAAGTCGATGACGACAGGCGCATCGTTGAGTGTCATCGCCTTCTCGATCGTCGCATCGAGTTCATCGGGAGATTCGCACCGCAGGCTGTGGCAGCCCATGGCTTCGGCAAGTTTGACGAAGTCCGGGATGCGGGTGTCCTTGCCGGGACCGCTCCCTGCCGCCTCACCGGAGTGCAGCACGGTGTTGGAGTACCGCTGTCCGTAGAACAGCGTCTGCCACTGGCGCACCATGCCCAGGACGCCGTTGTTGATGATCGCGACCTTGATCGGGATATTGTTGAGCGCGCAGGTGACGAGCTCCTGGTTGGTCATCTGGAAGCAGCCGTCGCCGTCGATCGCCCAAACCGTCGTTTCCGGCCGACCGACCTTGGCGCCCATCGCGGCCGGGACGGCGTAACCCATCGTGCCCAAGCCGCCGGAGTTGAGCCAGCTGTGGGGACGGTCGTATTCAATGAACTGCGAAGCCCACATCTGGTGTTGGCCCACGCCCGCAGCGATGATCGTGTCGTCGTGAGTCAGCCGGCCGATGCGCTGGATCACCTGCTGAGGGGAGAGCAAGCCAGCCGGTGCTGGTTCATGCCCCAACGGGTATGCCCTGCGCCAGGTGTCCAGCTGCTCCCACCAGTTCGCGTAGTCGCAGGCGGACTTGTCGTGTTCGAGTTCGTCCCGGACGGCGGTGATGAGGTCGGCCAGCACATCAAGGGCGTCGCCGACGATGGGAACATCCGCGAAGCGGTTCTTCCCGATCTCCGCCGGGTCGACGTCGGCATGTACGACGGTGGCGTTCGGTGCGAAGCTGTCCAGCTTGCCGGTGACACGGTCGTCGAACCGTGCGCCCAACGCGACGATCAGGTCCGATTTCTGGAGGGCCGTCACAGCAGCGACCGTTCCATGCATCCCCGGCATGCCCAGATGTTGCGGATGGCTGTCAGGAAAAGCACCGATGCCCATGAGAGTCGTGGTGACAGGAGCCCCGGTAAGTTCCGCCAGTACCTTCAACTCGTCGGTGGCCCGGGCCTTGAGCACACCGCCACCGACGTAGAACACCGGACGCTTGGCTCGGGCGAGCAGCTGGGCGGCCTCGTGGATCTGTTTACCGTGCGGCTTGGCTGTGGGCCGGTAGCCCGGGAGTCGGCGCTCGACCGGCCAGCGGAAGACGGTGTCCCGCTGCAACGCATCCTTGGTGATGTCGACCAGGACCGGCCCGGGGCGCCCGGTGGAAGCGATGTGGAACGCCTCGGATATCGCTTGGGGGATGTCGTCCGGGTCAGTGATCAGGAAGCTGTGCTTGGTCACCGGCATGGTGATGCCGCAGATGTCGGCTTCCTGAAAGGCGTCCGTACCGATCGCCGAACTGATCACCTGTCCGGTGATCGCCACGAGCGGAACCGAGTCCATGTAGGCGTCGGCAATCGGCGTCACCAGGTTTGTCGCTCCTGGTCCACTGGTGGCCATGCATACGCCGACCTTGCCAGTGGCCTGGGCATACCCTGTCGCGGCATGACCGGCACCTTGCTCGTGCCGCACCAGAATGTGCCGCACCTTGGTCGAGTCCATGAGAGCGTCGTACGCCGGCGTTATCGCTCCCCCGGGGATGCCGAACGCGGTGTCGACGCCCGCTTCTTCAAGGGATCGGACGAGGGACTGGGCGCCCGTCATGCTTTCGGACGGGCGTGGGGAGTCGGGTGATTGCACGGTCTGGGTCATCGGTTCTGGGTTCTCTCGTGGTGTCGCCACGGGCAGGTGGACTTGTCCGGGGGCGGCGAAGGAAGAGGGTGGCCAACACGCCGCCCAGACGCGGGCACGTGGTCTGCGCACACATCTCGACGAAGTGCACGAGGGGGAGCCCGTTGGGAGCCCGTCGATGCACAGGACGCATATCCGCTGGTGAGCGGGTTCCGATCTAAACACAGGGTGTCCGATTGTCGAAGCACCCGTCTCAGATAATGAGAGTGCCCGCAAGGGTTCGACGGCGAGTCAACGGCATGACGCCACGAGGCCCCTGTGCCGTCGATGAGGCTTGGAGTCTCACCGCCGCGGCACAGAGACCTCGGGATGGGGCGGCAGGTCAGCCGTTGATCAGATGGTCGGTGCCGGGCACCAGGTGGTCCTGGTGGGGCGTCATGTCGTCCACGTTCACGGTCTTGATGATCCAACGGGTCTGCAGCGCCTCGGGGTCACCCACGTTCACGACTTCCTTGGCGTGAATCGTGTGGTTGTTGTACGTCACCACGAAGTCTCCGGGCTCGATGAAGACCCGCTGCTTCAGCTTGTGCAGGATGTCGGCGACCTTGGGGACGATGCCCTTGGCGGCGTTGCTGACTCCCACCGTCCGGTTCTCGAAGAATCGCAGGTCCTCCGGGCCGCGACCGCCGATGATCGGATGCAGGTCGGCTTCACCGAGCTCCACCCGCCCGCCGCCCATGGTGCTCAGGTCATCGAAGGGGGTGTAGAACTCGGGCGAGCGCAGCAGCGCCAGCTCCTCTTCGGTGAAGCAGTCGATGACATCGATGTTTCGGACGAAGGAGGTGTAGACCTCGTTCACGGGGTTGCTTCGCATCCCGACCATGTACACCTGGTCGGGGCGCGCGAAGTGGTTGGCAAGGTCCTTGTGGAAGTGGATCTGCTTGAGCGCCTTCTGCGACTGGCTGCTCTGCAGACGCCGCTGGGGGTAGATGTCCTGGAAGACGTCACCGTCGTTGACGTTGACGTACCCGATCGCCGGCGTGTTCGCCAGTTGGGCGAACAGCGCGAGGAACCCCTCGGCTACGAACGTCTTCTTCAACTCGTACTTGGAGCGCACCGGCTGATCGAAGTCGAACACCGGGACATCTCGGTCGTACGGGACGTTCTTCATGACGACCACAGGCTCTGCGGCACGGTCGCGGGTCGCCAACGAGTCGACGTAGGCGTGGAAGCGCTCAGGGACCGCGCCATTCGCGATGAGCTGCCTCACCTGGAAGCGGTGAGCCTCGTAAAGGCGGTACGGGTTCGCGATGACGCCGTCGAGCGCGGCCTCCAGGGCCTCGCGCTCCGCATCGGTGAATACGAACTCCGGGATGATGGTCCAGTTGGTCCCGACAGTGGCTTCAGCAGTCATTTGCACCCCTTTGACGGAATCCCCCATCGCAGCGGGGGGTGTTGCTTGTTCCGGTGCGTGCCACGATCAGCGCTGCGCACCTCGGCGGGGAGCCAAGCCCACCCTCTTCCTTCTGTCCATGCATTTGAGGCAGAGTCAAAAGCTTGCCGAATGCTGTGATCCGAGCCACCCACCCTTGATCTTCTTCGGGCGTGACTGCTAGCGTCCGGATCCAGCAAGCCCAAAAACAGCTTGCTTGTTGGAGCGCACAAGGTCACCATCCGGAACAACGCTCTGATTTCCCTCCCATTGCGGCACGGAAAAGCGGACCTTTCTGATGAGTCGACCGAAACCGATCTCGCGCACCTGCGGTGTCGTGGCCACTGCCTACCTGAGCCTTTTTATGGTCTCTGCGGACAATTCCATCATCAATACCGCAGTTCCCAGGATATCGGTGTCATTGGAGGCGGGAACTCCAGACGTTCAAATGGCGATCGACGCCTACATGCTGGTGTTCGCCTCGTCATTGATCATCGCGGGCAGTTTCGTCGATCGCATGGGCACGCGCCGTTCCTATGCCCTGGGGCTCAGCGCCTTCACCATCGCCTCATTGCTGGGAGCATTTGTTCCCTCGGTGCTCGCGCTGATCCTGTCTCGCGCGGGGATGGGTATCGGGGCGGCGTTCATCGTGCCGAGCATATTCGGACTGTTCACCAAGGAGCTGACCGACAGCGGCAGGCGACGTGTTCTGGCACTGTGGCCGGCTGTGGTCGGTCTCGGCGTAGCCGTCGGACCGGTGCTGGGCGGCCTGCTGTTGACCCGATTCTGGTACGGATCGATCTTCATGCTCAACGTTCCGGTCGGGGTACTCGCCCTGATCGGTACTGCCGCCCTGATCCGGCACAGCGATCCGGCACCCGCCGCACAGCGTCCCGACCCCGTCGGAGCGGTGCTACTGCTGGGCGGTGTCGCGATGCTCGCCTCGGCAATCATCTTCGCCGTCGACGATCGGATCCCCGGATCGCTGCGCTTCGCTCTCGGTGCCACCGGCCTGCTGACGCTGATCGGGTACACGGCCCATGAACGGCGTACCGACCGGCCGCTGTTCGATCTCGGCTACTTTCGCGAGCGGAAGTTCGCCGGAGCCGTCGTGGCCATGTCCGGACTCTTCTTCGCACTCTTCGGCACGGTGTTCCTGGCAGGGCAGTTCACCCAGTACGGCCTGGGCTGGAGCCCTCTGCAGGCCGGCGCCGGCCTGCTCCCGCTCGCGGTGGGACTGACGGCCGCCTCGCTGTCCTGCACCGCGGTCACCGCACGCATCGGGGTCAAGGCGACCGTGACCGGCGGGCTCGGGCTTGGCGCACTGGGGTGCCTGCTCTGCGCAACGGCCGCCGCAGATCTGTGGTACCCGCTGCTTGCCGCAGGGCTGTTGAGCTGCGGGCTCGGCATGGGGTGGTCGGTCGGCCCCGCACTGACCCTGATCGTCACCAGTCTCCGGCCGGCCGACACCGGTGTGGGTTCCTCCGTGAATGCCATGTTCCAGCAGATCTTCGGTGCCGGGGGCGTCGCGGTCATGGGTCTGGTGTTTTCGGCCCGTTACGGAGCAAAGGTCGCCTCGTCACCTGACCTTCCGTCGGCGGCCCGATCGGTCGCCGACGGCCATGCCTTGCTCGCCCACGGGTCGCAGCAGTCCCTGACCTGGTTCGCCGACGGCTTGAGTTCCGGCCTCCTCACGGCCTGGATCGTCGGCGCGGCGGTGGCATCGGCGGCCACGATCGCCGCTCTGGTGGTCCTGCCCGCCTCTGCTCCCGCTCCCGTCATGACCACAGCTTCCGCCACTCCCGGCTCGCGAAAGGTGAACGCCTGATGACTTCGGACAAGGGTGCCCTGCTGTACTCCGCGATCGCCGCGCACGCGAGCGAACGCCCCCACAGGACTGCACTGTCCTGCGGCGACCGCCGACTTACCTTCCATGAACTCGCAGCTTCCGCGGACGACTTGGCGCTCCGTCTGGCCGACCTCGGTGTCGTTCCGGAGACCGTGGTGGTCATTGATCTGCCTGTCGGCTTCGACACCGTGGTCGCGATGGCCGCGGTCAGCGGGCTCGGCGCGGCCTTCACCTTGCTGGAGCCGGATCTGCCGCTCTCCCGCAAGCAGTTGATCATCGATGACTGCCGCCCGGTCGCGCTGGTCACGGAGTCCGGGGTGACGCACGGTCCGCGACCGGGGTCCCGGCTGGACGAGCGGCTGGTGCGGCGGACTTCGCCCGCCGCATACGTCGGCTACACCTCGGGATCGACCGGGGTCCCCAAGGGCGCCGTCATCGAGCAGGCCGCGCTGGAGAACCACGTGCGACGCACCGTCGAGTGGTACGGCCTGACCTCGTCCGACACCCGGCTGTTCTTCTCCTCGATCGCCTTCGACCTGGCGCTCGAACAAATCTGCACATCCATGCTCGTCGGCTGTGAACTCGCCTTCCGGGACGAGACGTTCGTGTACGGCGGAGCCGAGGACTTCCTTTATCACTGCCGCCGACTCGGTGTCACCGTGCTGAGCCTGCCGACAGGCGTGTTCAACGGATTCGGCGCCGAGCTGGCAGAGGTGGCCGATCATTGCGCTCCGGATCTGCGTCTTGTGATGGCCGGTGGAGAGGCGCCGGCCCAGGCCGCAGTGGCGGCGTGGGCGACGGTTGCCCCCGAGGGCACCCGTGTGGTGAACGGGTACGGACCGACCGAAACGGCCGTCGTCGTCTGCTACCGCGACCTGACGCCCGGCGACGCCATTGCGATCGGCGACCCGATCGACGGTATCCGCTTCCGTCTGGAGCCGCTGAGCGAGGCGGGCGGCGCGACCGAGCTGGTCGTCCAGGGCATCGCGGTCGGCCGTGGCTACTTGGGTCGTGCGGCGTCGTCCTCGGCGTTCTGCATGCTCGACGGGGTGTGGTCGTACCGCACCGGCGATGTGGCCACAGCACGGAGTGACGGGGGCTACGACCTGCACGGGCGCTTCGACGCACAGGTCAAGGTGCATGGCGGGTTCCGGGTGGAACTCGGTGAAGTCGTCTCCCGGCTCCTGGCCGTCGACTTCGTCCTCGACGCGGTGGTCGTCCCGTTCGACGGCGCCGGCAGCCGACTGCTCGCCGCGTTCGTCCGGCTGGACCGGAGCCTCGCGCCGCAAGCGGGTGCCGAGGCGGCGATTGTGCGGCGGCTTTCGTCCGTTCTGCCCGCGTACATGGTGCCTTCACGGGTCAGCGTGCTGGACGAGTTCCCGCTGACGTCACGCGGCAAGGTCGATCGCGCCGCGCTGCTCGACCTGGCTCAGGCCCTCCCCGGCGCGGACGGCGAGCAGGATGCCGATCCGGCCGATGTGAGCGCACAGCTTCGGCTGGCCTGGCGACGGGTGCTGGGCAGTCCGCCCCACGACGAGTCGGCGAGCTTCTTCACAGTCGGCGGCAACTCGATCAGGGCCATCGAGCTCATCACGCAGGTGCGCGGCCGGCTGGGGGTGCAGCTGCGCGCGGCCGAGCTGTACCGGACTCCGCGTTTCGACGCGCTGGCGCGTCTTCTGACCGATCGCCGTGCGGGCATACCCACCGCACACCACACCACCGGCACCACCCTCGTGACGATGCGTCCGGGAGGCAAGGACAGGCTGTGGGTCTTCCTTCCGCCCCTGTCCGGAGCGGTCACCCGGTATGCGGCGCTGTCCAGAATGCTGCCCGCCGATGACACCGTGTGGGCCATGGAGACCCCTCCGGAGCTGTCGGGCAAGGGCATGGCGGCACTCGCCGACGGACTGGCCGAGGTCCTGCTGGCCCAGGGCGCGGATCAGTACGGAACCGTCTGCGTGTCCGGGTACTCGCTGGGCGGGGTGTTCGGCTACGAAGTGGCCCGCCGGCTGCACGACAGCTGCGGCGACAGGGTGCGTGCCCTGCTCATCGATCCTCCGGACCCCGGTGCACACCGCGTGAGCGTGGACGACGCCTTCGACATCTTCGTTCGCGTCGGATGGTCGATCACCACTCCCGCGCGGCAGTTCGTCGACGGGCACGGCGGCTTCGACCTCACCGCGGTCACAGTGGCGGCCAAGAACGCGGGAACGCTGGCCCGGGACGCCGACCAGCAGGAGATCGAGGATGCCTGGGCGGTGTACGAGTCGAACGCGCGGATCCTCGACGGTCTGCTGTTGAGCCGTCCCCAAGGGCTGCGGGTGCATCTGCTGCAGGGCGACACCGGTGGCCAGATCGACTACGGCCGCCGTGGACCGGCCACCGTCACCCACGACGGCGGCGCACCGTGGTCGGGTGGACGCGCCGTGGGCCAGTGGCGGGACATTCTCGCGGGCGATGCCGTGGACCGGTTGCCGGTCGATCACTTCGCCCTGCTCGAATCCCCCAACGACGAACTGGTCCGGAACTGGCTCGTCACCCGCGCGCAGCGCTGACTCGACCGCCCGTCGGTCGGGCGTCATCGCGTTCCGCCCGGTGCGGGGCAGGTGACATCGGTGACGGGCAGGGCGCCGCCGCCCAGGTAGTCGGTCACCGCCCGGTCGGCGCACGGTACCGGTGTCCGGCCCTCGGCGCCGCGGGCGAAGACGCCGTGCGAGCGGATGTCCGCCGTCACCAGGCGGGATGCCCGCAGCTTCCGGTGCAGCGCGAGTGCCCCGTCGTAGGGGACGTTGTTGTCCCTGCGGGCCTGGAGCATGAGCACGGGCACGTCGTTGCCGATACGGGTCGCGCGCTCCTTGGGCGTGGTCTGCCAGAACGCGCAGGGGGCGGTCATGCCGTTGACGAGGGGGCCGAAGACCGGCTGGTCACCGCGGCTGCGCACCGTGTTCCGCCAGTATGTCTCCGGGTCCCGCGGCCAGCCGCCGGCCGGCCAGCCGGCGTCCCCGCACATGAAGACGGCTCCGCCGGTCATCGCGTCGTCGACGTCAGGCGAGTTGAGGAAGTCCAGCATGCCGGCGAGTTCCGGATTCGGCTCGGTCTCTTTGCCCGCCGCCGCGTCGACGAGGGTACGTACCGTACGGGCGAGGGCCGCGTCGTCCTCCTGGTGCTGCACGAACTGCCGCAGGAACAGGCGCAGAAGCGGTGCGCCGAGCCGGGTGCCGGCTATGGCGACGGGCCGGCGCTCGGCGTTGTCGAGCAGCTTCTGCACCGTCGCGCGCACCTCGGGGCCGGTGCGGCCGAGCCGGTAGGTGTCCGCGTGCCGGGCGGTCCAGGACGCCCACTCGTCCAGCCCCTCCTCCAGCGGCCGGCCCGCCCGCCGGAACAGCTCGTACTGGGTGGCCTCGGGGTCGGTGGAGGAGTCGAGGACGATGCGGTCGGCCCGCCGGGGGAACATCTGGGTGTAGACGGCGCCCAGATCGGCACCGTAGGAGACCCCGTAGTACGACAGCCTCCGCTCGCCGAGTGCGGCACGGATGGCGTCCATGTCGCGGGCGACGTTGCGGGAAGAAGCGTGCGGCAGGAGAGCCTTGTTGTCGTTGTGTCGCGCGCAGCGCAGGGCTGTTGACCGGGAGCGTCGCACGGTGTCCTCGAAGTCCAGGCGTGGGGAGGTCGTCGTGCGGGGCTGCTCGGGAGCCTCCGCCGGATCGCACTGGATCGGGGTGCTCCCGCCCAGGAAACGCGGGTCGAATCCGATCAGGTCGTACTGATCGGCCACCTGCTTCAGCGTCGTGCGCAACCCCACCGTGGTGGCCAGTCCCTGCCCGCCCGGCCCACCGGGATTCGACAGCAGGATGCCCCGCCGGTGTGCCTGGTCCTTGGCCTTGACGCGGGAGACCGCGATGCGGATGGTGCGGCCGCCGGGGTCTGCGTAGTCGAGGGGAACGGTCAAGTGGGCGCATTCCGCACCGGCTTGGACGAGTTCCTTCTGTTCCCTGGGGCAGGGGCCCCACGTCAGGGCGGATGGTGTGACGGGCTGTGCCGTGGCGGGGACGGCACCGGCGAGAAGGCCGGTGATGCCGAGCCCGGCCGCGAGCAGGGTCGTGATGCGCATGTGATTCCTATGCCGGATGCGACGGACAGCCCGACCGTAAGGAACGCACCGGCCAGGGGCCATCCGGCCAGCAGCATACGGAGAAGGGGGATTGCCCCATGGATTCCGCTGTACGGGGACTTTTCCGGCTGAGCAGTGCTGCCCTCGCCTCAAGAAAAGCTGTTGCGCATGCCGCCCTCCGGATGCTGAGGTGGCACGGTGACCGAGCACGGTGAGGCAGCGGCTGTCCAACCGTTGGCCCTGGCCTGGGTGGAGCGGCACCTGGAGGTCGGCGAACAGGTCGTCAGGGCCGAGGCGCTGCACGGCGGTATCACTGCCGAGATGCGGAGGCTGACCATCGGCACGCGGGACGGAGGTACCCGTGATCTGGTGCTGCGGACCTTCGTCGATCCGTCCCGTGTGGAGTGTGCCGAGGACTCGTTGAGCAGGGAGGCCGGCGCCCTGACCCTGCTCGCGGGGACCGGCGTGCCGGCTCCTGGACTGGTCGCGGTTGATCCGACCGCCGCGTATTGCGAGTATCCGTCGCTCCTGATGACACATATGGCGGGCCGGACGGTCCTCGACGACGAGGGATTGGAGACGCGCGTTCCCCTGCTGGCCCGTCAGCTCGTGGCGGTCCACGCGGTGCGACCGGCCGAACGGCCCCGGAAGTATGTGGCGTTGACGACCGCCGACACTGTCGTCACTCCGCGGGGCGCCGACGCGGCGGCATGGGCCGCGGCGATCGACGTGATCCGCAGGCCCGTGCCGTCCTATGAAGGGCGTTTCCTGCACCGGGACTTCCAACCCGGCAACGTGCTGTTCGACGTGCCGCCCTCGGATCCGGCCGGTGCCCGGATCACGGGTGTCGTGGACTGGGCAGCGACCTCCTGGGGTCCGGCGGATCTCGATGTGGCGCACTGCTCGGTCAACCTCGCGCTGCTGCACGGCCCGGCGTGGGGTCTGCGGTTCCCTGAGGCGTATGAGGAGGCCGGCGGGATGCTGGCCGCGGCCGCGAGCGAGCGGCTGTACTGGCAGGTGCGGGACGGGCTGGCGTTCTCGGAAGAACTGCAGTTGGTGGCGCAGCCATGGCGGGAGGCGGGGAGGACGGAGCTGACGACGCGAGTGGTGGAGGAGCGGCTGGACGCCTATGTCACCGCCCTGATGGACGCGCTGGGCTGAACCAGAGCGGCCCGGTGCGCGGACACGGTGGGGAGCGCCGGGCCCGGCTGCCGCACTCGGTGAGGCGGACGGGCGGGTGTCGGGCATGGCTCTGCTCCTCGTTCCTCGGCTGCTCCTGGTCACAGCCCGGAGACGACGCACTCCCGGAGTTCGGCGGCGAGGGCGGGGGCGGGGCGGGGGATCGTTCCGAAATCGTCGTCGGTGACCTCCAGTTGGCCGATCGCGTCGGTGAGGCGGGTGGCGAACACCCACCACCGCACCGTGATCCCTCGGGCGCGCTCGCAGGCCAGCTCTGCGGCATGCTCGGCGGCCCACTGGTACAGGACGTCCGTGCCGAACCAGCCGGTGTCGACCGGGGAGGCGTCGCCCTCGACCCGTCCCGGCGGCCCGTCCAGGGCCCAGTCGGCCGACGGCCGGTACAACTCTCTTGCCTGGTCGTGCCAGTGGCCGGCGGCCTCGCGTTCGCTGTGCTGGAGGTGGTGGAGGTACAGGCAGTGGGCGGCCGTGGCGGAGCCGGCGCCGGCGGCGAACTGCCACCAGAACTCCGCGGCGTCGCCACGGTCGGTGAGATAGAGCAGGCAGGCGAAGGTCAGCGCACCGGCGGGTTCGATGGTGTCGCGGTCGTCGACGAGCAGGGCCATCGCGGCGATGGTCCTGGGGTCGCAGATGATCCGGGAGGAGAGGGCGCCCAGTTCGGCGGCGGCCCGGCCGTGCAGCGGGGTACACGGTCCGCTCCGGCCGGGCGGCGCGCACGTACGGCCCGGGCCGCCGGACTCCTCGCGGAGGGACTGCGGACGTCTCTCCGATGCCCCGGCGGGGCGCCGGAGCACGTTGCGGGCAATGCGCTGCAAGCCGGACCGCAGGTCATAGGTGCCGTGCTCGTGGTCTTGTTGTGCGTGCTCCGGCATTCAGCTCTCCTCGTCCGTCTCCGTGGTCCGGTCGATGCCCGTCTCGCGGGCCAGGCGTCGGTGTGCCCCGCGGACGTGGGAGCGGACGGTGGCACAGGAGACGCCCAAGAAGTCGGCGACGTGCTGCTGGGGATAGCCGAGCACGCAGTGCAACAGGACCACGTCGTAACAGCGTTCGGGCAGCTGTGCCATGGCGGCGGTGGCCGCTATGGCGCCTTTTCCGTCGGGCGGCAGCCGTCGTGCGAGCTCCTCTTTGAACGCGGCGAACACGTATGCCTCGACATGCGGCTGTCGCAGCACTTCCGGCCAGCGCGTCGAGAGCTGCGTGAAAACGTGCTCGACCGTGTCCCGCGCCGCGCTCCAACTGCCCAGCTGGAGACATGCGTAGTCGAGGTAGGTGCGATGGTGCAGGGTGTAGAAGGCCACGAAATCCACGGGCAGCGCGGCCGCGGCATCGTCCTGGGCCGTAGGCTGTCCGGCCCGTGCATCCGGGTTCCGTTCCGGTTCTTCCCGGCTCATCGCTGCCCTCCCCGCACCGTGCTCAAGAGGCCGCTCGGGCCCTCGTCCTCCACCCAACCGGATAGGGGGTACCGGATGTGCGCGCATTGCTCGGAGAGATGCGTACAGGGTGCGCACGGCGCGGCATTCGCGCCCTCGCGACGGTGCGCAGCACGTCCTTCCTCACGCCGCGTGAGGTTCAGGCCCGCCCGCGCGGGGCGGCCTGCGGATCCCGCCCCCGTACGCCCGGCGCACCGGCCTTCCGGTGGCCGCGTTCCGCGTCGACCATCGGGGCAGGTACCAGGGAGAGGGGAAAATCGCATGACTTCGAGGGCCTTCCGCCTCGGACCGGTGGTCGCGGCGGTGAGCGCAGGGCTGTTGCTGGCCGGCGCGGCGGGGGCGGCCGTCGCGGCTCCGCCGGAGGATTCCCCGAGCGCGAGCAGCAGCGCCAGTGGTGAGTCGGAGAACGAGCCGGTCAAGGGTCACTGGGACAAGCACGGCCCGTACTCCGACGAGAGTTCCTGTCGCAGGGCCGGCGAGGAGGGCAAGCGACACGGTGACTGGCACAGTTACCAGTGCAGGCGCGAGTACGAGCAGAGCTCGTACCGCTACGCATGGTGGCTGTACACCCATTGACGGACGCGTCTTGGCGGACGCGTCCGTCAACGGCTCACACGAGTGACTCCAGCCCCGGCGGCAGCGCCCCGGAGTGGAGCACGCCGAGGCGCTGGGTGGCCCGGGTGAGGGCGACGTACAGGTCGCTGGTCCCGAACTCCCCCGGTTCCACGACGAGCACCGAGTCGAATTCCAGGCCTTTGGCCTGTCGTGGGTCGAGCAGCACCACCGGGCTGGTCAGGTCCGGGGTGCGTCCGGCGGAGGCGTCCGGCAGGGCGGCGGCGAGGGCCGGGTGCAGGGCCCGGGGGGCGATCACCGCGAGGCGGCCGTGCTCCCGGCGGTCCCGGCGTTCTGCGGCCACGGCCTCGGCGGTCGCGCGGGGCAGGTCGTCCGCGTGCCGGGCCCAGGGGCGGACTCCGGTCGAGCGGACGGAGCTCGGTGGCGCGAAGGAGGGGTTGCCGGCCCGTACGACGTCGGCGGCGAGTGCCATGATCTCGGCGGGCGTACGGTAGTTGACCCCGAGGCGGACGTGTTCCCAGCGCTCGCCGACGTACGGCGCGAGGATCGTCTCCCACGCTCCGCAGCCACCGGGTTCGGCGGTCTGGGCGGGGTCGCCGACGAGTGTCATGGAGCGTGTCGGGCAGCGGCGCATCAGCAACCGCCAGGCCATGGCGGACAGTTCCTGTGCCTCGTCCACGATGACGTGGCCGAAGGCCCAGGTGCGGTCGGCGGCGGCGCGCTCGGCGGCGGTGCGGTGGTCGGTCTCCTCGTGCCGTTCGGCGAGCCGCTCCGCGTCGACGAGGTCGTGGGCGGCCAGTACCTCCGAGTCCTCGTCGCCGCGGTCCTCGAACTCCTGGGTGCGGGATCCGTAGGAGAGGTCGAGCACGCCCTGCGCGTAGGAGATCCGTTCCTGGCGCTCGGCCTCGGCGGCGGCGCGGGCGGCCGCGTCGTCGTGGCCGAGGAGTTCGGCGGCCTCGTCCAGCAGCGGGACGTCGGCCGGGGTCCACTCGCCGCTGTCGCGGCGGATGGCGGCCGCGTCGGCCTCGGGCAGGTGCGCGGGCTCGGCCAGGAAGTCCGCGACGAGTCGGTGCGGGGTGAGGACCGGCCACAGCTCGTCGACGGCGCGGTGCACTTCGGGGCTCGCGGCGATGGCCTTGCCGAGCTGCGCGATGTCGTCCGGGCCGAGGAAGTTGGGTCCGCCGTAGGGGTCCGCGCCGATCCTGTCGGCGAGTTGGGCGGTGAGGCCGTCGATGACGCGGAAGGCGAAGTACGGGCGGGCGAGGTTGTGCGGCAGCCTGGTCTCCCGGGCGTACTGCCGTGCCCGGTCGGCCAGTTCGGCGTCCAGCACCAGCTCGCCGTCCTCGTGCTCGATCACGGTCACGGGGTCGGGCAGGGACTGCCGGTCGCGGACGTACCGGGCGAGCGCGTCGGCCATCGCCGCGCTTCCCTTGACCTCGGCGGCCTCCGGGGAGTCGGTACCGGTGGCGGTCACGCCCGGGAAGAGCTCGCCGGGGGTGGCGAGCAGGACGCCGGTCTCGCCGAGCGCGGGCAGTACCTCGCCGATGTAGCCGAGGAAGGCCGGGTTGGGGCCGACGATCAGCACGGCGCGGCGCGCCAGTTGCTCGCGGTGCGCGTACAGCAGGTAGGCGGCGCGGTGCAGCGCGACGGCGGTCTTGCCGGTGCCCGGGCCGCCCTCGACGACGAGGACGCCCTGGTGCGGGGCGCGGATGATCCGGTCCTGCTCGGCCTGGATGGTCTGCACGATGTCGTGCATGCGGCCGGTGCGTTCCGCGTCGAGTGCGGCGAGCAGGACGGCGTCCGCGTCCGAACCCTCGTGCCCCGTACGCTCGTTGTCGGCGAGGTCGAGGATCTCGTCGTGCAGGGCGGTGACCACGCGCCCCTCGGTGGTGATGTGCCGCCTGCGGCGCAGCCCCATGGGGGTGTGTCCGGTGGCGAGGTAGAACGGGCGCGCCACCTCGGCCCGCCAGTCGACGACCAGCGGGGTGCGGTCGGCGTCGTCGCGCCGCATCCCGATGCGGCCGATGTGGTGGTCCCGGCCGTCGCGGAAGGCGAGGCGGCCGAAGCACAGGCCCCGCTCCCCCGCGTCGAAGGCGGCGAGCAGCCCGGACCGTTCGGCCACGAACACGTCGCGCTCCAGCAGTGCTTGCCGGCCGCTTCCGGTGGGAGCGAGCGCCGCGCGCATGCCGGCCTCCGCCTCGGCCCTCAGTTCGGTGAGGCGTGCGTGGAGCAGGTCGATGAATTCCTGCTCGTGCCGCAATTCCTCGTTCGGCTCGTTTGACAATTCGACTCCCGCCCCGATACGATGTCTTCATCAAGTGCTTCTTTGGGCTGCGTTCAGCAGAGCGCAGAGTTTTCCAATATACGCACTGGAATGCCCCGTCCGTCAAATGCGGTCCGGGGTTTTTTCATGCCTGCTCGGCCGCCCGTGTGTGCCGGGTGCGTGCGCGCCGGGCCGGAGCAGCAGCGGGGTGGCCAGGAGGAGGATTCCGGCGGCCGCGATCGCGGTGCGCAGGCCGGTGACGGCGGCGAGCACGCCCCACAGGGCGGTCAGGGCCGCGATGGCGGCGCTGCTGCTGACCGACCACGCGGTCAGGGTGCGGGCGACCTGGTCGGGGGCGGTGTGGTCGAGCCGGTAGGTGGCCAGTACCGGGTTGAACACGCTGCAGCAGGTCACCAGGCCGAGTTGGACGACGACGATGAGGACGATCCCGGGGACACCGGGCCGGACGAATGCCAGTCCGACGGGCCAGCAGGCACGCAGCGCCCCGGCGGTGAGCATCACCTTGTGCGGACCGCACCGCGCGACGAGCCGGCGCGCGAGGCGTGAGCCGACGAGGCCGCCGACGCAGGGCGCCGCGAACGCGAGACCGTACTGCCAGGGCGCGAACCCGAGGCGGCCCAGCAGGAGTACGGCGAGCAGCGGCTCGGTCGCCATGATCAGGCCGTTGACCACGACGCTGTTGAAGAACAGGGGGCGCAGCGCGGGGTGGTGGAGGATGTGGCGCCATCCTTCGAGCAGATCGCTTGCTCGCAGGCGCGGCGCACCGGTCCGTACGGGGAGCGGTTCCGTCCCGCCGATGGCGCGGAGGCCCAGCGCCGAGAGCAGGTAGCTGACGGCGTCGGCCACGACGGTCGTCACCGGGCCGAACATGCCGATCGCGGCTCCGCCGAGCGGTGGTCCGATCACGGTCGCGGTCCATGTCGTGGACTCGAAGCGGCTGTTCGCGACGAGCAGGTCCTCCGGTGGCACGAGTGCCTTGAGGTACGCGCCGGCGGCGGCGTTGAAGGCGATGTTGGCCGCGGCGACGGTGACGGACACGACGAGGAGTTGGGCGAAGCCGAGCAGGCCGAGAGCGAACGCGGTGGGGACGCTGAGCAGGGCCGCGCAACGGATCAGGTCCGTCGCCATCATGACCGGGCGTTTGCGGCGGAACTCCACCCATGGGCCGAGCGGTACCGCGGCCACGGCCCCGACTGCCCGCCCCGTAGCGGACAGTGCCGCGACCTGGGCCGGCCCGGAGTGGAGCACGAGGACCGCCATCATGGGGAAGGCGCCGAACCCGAGCCATGTGCCGTACGTGCTGACGGCGTTGGCCGCCCACAGCCACGCGAACCGCCGCCCCAGTGCCCGTCTGCCCCTCATGCCCCGCGCCCCCTCGTCGATCCAGACAGCCACATGCTGACCGGAGCGACGGTATCTTCACGGACTGACATCCGTGCTGGGGGACGGACGCTGTCGTGGCCGTCCGCCGGCGCGGGGGGCCGTCAGGTCCCGGCGTCGTCCAGCGGGAGCGTGACGGTGGCCCGCGCGCCGCCGTCCGGGGCGTTGGCGAAGGTCAACTCCGCCGTGATGAGGTCGGCGTGGCCTTGCGCGATGGTCAGGCCGAGGCCGCTGCCCTTGCCGCGTTCCGGGGTGCCGGTGCGGAACGGGCGGGGTCCCTCGGCGAGCAGGGCGGCCGGGTAGCCGGGGCCGTGGTCCCGGACGACGACGGTGCCGTGCCGGAGGGTGACGGTGACAGGGGGTTCGCCGTGCCGGTGGGCGTTGGCGAGGAGGTTGGCGACGATCCGCTCCAGGCGGCGCGGGTCGGTCAGTACGGCGGTGTCGTCCTCGACGTCGAGGCGGGCGGGGAGCCCGGTGGAGGCGATGGCCCGCTGGAGCACTTCGGTGAGGTGGTGGGGTTCGAGGGTGGCGGTGTCGACGTCCGCGTCGAGCCGGGAGACCTCCAGGAGGTCCTCGATCAGGTCGCACAGTGCCTCGGCCCGGTCGCGTACGAGGCCGGCCTCGTGGGAGTCGGGGAGGATCTCGGCGGCGGCGAGCAGACCGGCGGCGGGGGTGCGCAGTTCGTGGGTGACGTCGGCCGCGAAGCGCTGCTCGGCGCGGAGGCGTTCTTGGAGGGCGGCGGCCATCTGGTCGACGGAGGCGGCGAGTTCGGTGACTTCGCGGGAGCCTTGGACGGGTCCGATACGGGCGTCGAGGCGGCCGTCGGCGATGCGGCGCGCGGTCGCCGAGACCCTGCGGACCCGGGCGCTGAGCGGTTTGGCGAGGAAGAGGCCGACGAGGGAGACGGCGGCCGCGCTGCCGACGGCCAGGACGACGGTGCTGCGGGCGAAGCGGTCGTCCGCGCTGCGTTCGAGCCGGTAGTCGCTGCGGACGGAGAGGGTGTGCGAGCCGATGTGTGCCGCCGCCCACAGGGCGGGGCCGTCGGGGCCCTCGACGAGTTGGGTGGCGACGCGGCCGCCGGCGACCCTCCGGGCGAGTTCGGGCGGCAGGCCCGGGGCGTCGAGCGCGACGTTGTCGCCGGTGACGGCGGAGGTCTGGGCGTAGGTCTGGAGTGCCTGTTCCAGGCGGCCGAGCACGATGCTGCGGTTGAGGTCCAGGCGCTGTCGGGCGGAGGTGGCGTTGATGAGGACGCCCAGCGCGGTGGCCAGGACGCAGGCCACGGCCGCGATGAGCGCGGCGACCCGCCAGTGCATGCTGCCGCCGGTCCTGCCGCGGCGGCTCGTGGGCGTGGCGCTGGAGGGCATGCCGGAATCAGCCGACGATCTTGTAGCCGAAGCCCCGGACCGTCACGATGCGTTCGGGTCCGATCTTGGCGCGCAGCCGCTGGATGTGGACGTCGACCACCCGGGTGTCGCCGCCCCAGGCGTAGTCCCAGACCTCCCTGAGCAGGGTTTCCCGGCTGAGCACGGTGCCGGGGACCGAGGTCAGTTCTAGGAGGAGGCGCAGTTCTGTCGGGGTGATGGGCGTCAGTTGCCCGTTGACGCGCACGTCCATCGACCCGGCGTCCAGTTCCAGGTCGCCGACGCGGCGGACGTCGCGCGGCGGCGCGGCTGCCGCCGGTTCCGGGGCGGGGGCGGCGTCCTGCGGTGGGTGCAGGGCGGCCCGCCGCATCAGGGCGCGCAGCCGGGCCGCGAGCACGTTGGAGCGGAACGGTTTGGTGACGTAGTCGTCGGCGCCTGCCTCCAGGCCGGCGATGACGTCGATGTCGTCTCCGCGCGCCGAGATCATCAGTACCGGGACGGTGCTGTGTTCGCGGATCGAGCGGGTCAGGCTCACGCCGTCCAGCTCCGGCAGCATCACGTCGGTGACCACCGCGTCCGGTGGTTCGGCCTTGAAACGGGCCAGGGCCGAGGCGCCGTCGGCGACGGCGGTGACGTCGAAGCCGAGGCGGTTGAGGGAGACCGCGGTGGCCTCGCGGATCACGTCGTCGTCCTCGACGACCAGGACGCGCGGGTCGGTGTCCGGGGCGGGGGGCGGGGGTGTGCTCATGATGTGCCGGACGCTGCTTTCGGGGAGGGCTTCGGGGAGGACTTCGGGGAGGGTGAGGTCGGCTTGTTCGGCGGGTTGCCGGGTGCGGGGGCGGTCACGGTGGAGTTCTGCTCCAGCTGGCGCAGTTCCGTGTTCCAGCGGTAGCGGTCGGTGGTGACCGTACGGAGCCCGCCGGGCCAGCCCGGTTCCCGGGTCTGGCGGATGACGAGGTCCCGCCCCTGGATGTCCACTTGGGTGTTCTCCATCAGGGCGTTGGCGTAGATCTGGTGGACGCGGCCCTCGTCCGACCAGTAGACGTACAGCAGCGTCTCCAGCTCCGGGCTGAACCCGTCGGTCGGCTGGAGGCGCGGGTCGGGGTCGATGACCACCAGGAGCTCCGGTTTGCCGTCCCCGGTGATGTCCCGCAGCTCGGGGCGGCGCAGTCCGCAGCCGGAGCCCGACGTGCAGCGCTGCACGGACTGCTTGTACTCCCGGTCGACGTTCGGGTCATTCGCGATCACTTCCTGGGCGCTCACGCCGCGCAGGTCGCCGCCCGACGGCAGGGTCAGTCCCGGCAGCGGCTCGGGCTGGTAGGGGGGAGCCCCTTCCGGCGAGGCGGAGGGCGACGTCCTGGGGGGAACGTTCCACAGGTTCTCCGGCAGCGGCGGTGCGCTGGTGGTCTCCCCGGCGTCCACCACCGACGTGGTGGACGCGCAGCCGGCCAGGAGCGCGGCGGCCAGGGCCGCCCCGGCGACGGCGCGCGCGGCCGGGCGGCGGCGTCCGCGGGGGCGGGCGGCGCGCTGGGGCATCGGTTCCTCCTCTCGTACGTCGTGCGGGGGGCGTGGCTCGGGCCTGTCCGCGGTGAGGGCCGTCGCGGGGCGCGGCAGGGTGCGGTTCGGCGTGTGGAGGTTCGGTACGGGGGTACGGAAAGCGGGCTCGGCCGACGGGACGGATCGGGAGGCCGCGCGGACCGGCCCCGTGGAGCGGTGAGCGGCCACGGTTCTCCGGGCGTGTGCGCGACCGTCCGGGTTCGGGCCCGCTGTCGACGGAGCCTACCAAGCGCCAGGTGACCGGCCAGTAGTCTCCGGGGCGGCAGCGGCGCGGCCCCCGGCATCAGGACTGCGGGTCCGAGACGAGCACTTCCCGGTCGTGCTGGGGCTGGACGGGACGGTTGCTCTTGGGGAAGAGCTTGCGGTACGCGGCGGCCTCGTCCGGGGAGACGGCGACGGTCTCCTTGAGCACCGTCCACTTGACGCCCTCGCTGCAGGGCGGGGTGGTCAGCGAGCCCGCGTACTGGTAGCCGGCGCGCTGGGCCGGCAGCAGCTTGTTCAGGTCGACTGCCTGGGCGGTCTGTACGGTCCTGCCCTCCCGGTCCGGCAGGGACTTCCACAGGGCGGCGAACGCGGAGGTGCCGGGCTTCTCCTCCATGAGGACGCCGAGGACGGCGAGCCGGCCCTGGGCGTTCTTGTGGACGAAGTGCAGTTCCATCGTGGTGCCCTTGCCCTGGACGGTGTGCTCGCTGGGCAGGTGGAAGTGGAACTGCTGGAGTTCGTAGGGAGCGCCGTCGACGGTGATCCTGCTGCCGGCGGGCACGTTGGCCTGGATGGTGTGCCCGTTGTTCTCCAGCTTCACGGGCGCCGGCTTGTAGTCGACGGTGATGGCGGCGGGCTTCTTCTGTGCCGTGCCCGGTGTGAGGTCGATGGGCGACTGCTCGCGGCCCGTTGTGCACGTGCCGAACCCGTGGCCCAGGTCGCCCCATTTGTCGGGGCCCTCCGCGCCCTCGTAGGACCAGTGGGCGGCGGGCTTCCCGCTCTTGTCCTGGTCGGGTTTCGCGGACGCGCCGGCGGGAGGCTTCGGCTTGTCGCCGTCGACGGCGGAGCAGGCGCCGAGGGTGATCGTGGACGCCAGGACCACGGCGAGGAGGGTCGCACGGCGGGGGGAACGGGCGGAAGGGTTCATCGCACGACGCTTTCTTGAGAGAGGGAGAGGGGCGGGGGCCTTTCCGCCCGTGTACGACGGCTACTTGACGAGGTTGGCGTAGAGGATGATGTTGTCGGCGCGGTGCCCGTCCACGATCGCACCGCCGCAGGTGAGCAGGCGCAGTTCGGGGCCGCTCGTGTCCCCGTAGACCTTGTCCGTGGGGAACTTCTTCTTGTCCACCTGCTCGATCTCGCGGACCGTGAAGGTGGCTGTCGTGCCGTCCTCACGGCCGACCTTGATCGTGTCGCCGATCTTGACCTTCTTGACGTTCTTCATCAGGGCCGGGCCCTTGGCGGTGTCGTAGTGAGCCACGAGCACGGCCGGGCCCTTCTCGCCCGGGGTCACGCCGCCGGTGTACCAGCCGGCCTTGTCCGCCTTGTCGACCGGGGGCACGCCCAGTTCGCCCGTGCTGTCCAGCTTCAGCGGCAGCACCGGACCGGCGTCGACGCCCGCGGACCGTATCTGCAGGCGGGTGGGCTCGGACGGCTTCATCGGCGTGCCCGCCTCCTGGGCCGTCCCCGGGGCGGCGGCGTTGGAGACCGTGACGTCGGGGGCGGGTGTGTCACCGCTGCCGCAGGCCGCGAGACCGCCGCTGAGGGCGAGGGCGAGCGCGCCGGCGGCGAGACGGCCGAGTCGGGGTGTGGCGGAGGGACGCACGAGAACTCCAGGACGTGAAAGGGGTGCCGCGAAGGCGAGGTGCGGCGACGACAGGGGCGGCCCGGTGCCGGGGCGGGCGACGGTCCGAGGAATGACCGGCCCGCCCCGGCCCGGGGCTCATGGGTGTCTGACCCGAAGGCAGGCCGGGTCAGACGCGGGAGCCGGCCTTGCGGCGGCGCAGGGCGACGAAGCCCAGCCCCGCAGCGGTGGCCGCGGCCGCGGCGCCGCCGCTCGCCAGCAGCACGGTGTCGTCGCTCTGCTGGACGCCCTCGGCACCGGCCTTGACGCCGCCGCGCGGGACGGTCTTGCCCTTCTCGCCCTTGGCGGTCTTTCCGCCCTTGCCGCCCTTGCCGGCCTGCGGGTCGGCCGGGAACTCCAGCCGGAGGCTGTCCTTGCCCTTCGTGGCCTCCACCGACGGCTGCTCCTTGCCGGTGGCGGGGATCATCAGGTGGAACGTCACGCCGGCCTTCGACACGAGCTCGGTCTCGGCGGGGGCCGGGAAGCCGAGGTGGCCCTCGGCCCCGCCGCCCGTCAGCTTGACGCTGGGCGTGGCATCGGCCGCCCAGAACAGCTCGGCCTTGTCGCCGGAGCTCAGCGTGTACGTGATGCTGCTCTTGCCGACGGCCTTGTTCGTGATCTTCAGGGCCTTCGCGGGCTTGCTCGCCGGCTTCTGCGCCGGCTTCTCGGCAGGCTTCTCCGCGGGCTTTTCGCCAGGCTTCTCGGCGGGCTTCTCCGCCGGGTAGGACGGCGCGTCCGACGCGGGCTTGTCCGCTGCCGGGTAGGACGGCGCATCCGCGGAGCCGGCCGCCGGCGCGGCCGGGCCGTCGGCGGCGAACGCCGCCGACGCGGGCAGCAGCAGCGCGGAGCCGACGAGCGCAGCGGTCGCGGTGGTACGTACGAGGTTGCGTCGGTGGAAGACGGCCATGACAGAAGTCCTTTACATTTGCCCGGTTGGCGTGCCTTGTTCGTCTTTGACGTTCAAGGCATGAAGGAAGCTACGCGGGCCGGTTCTCGGGACCACGGCGGTTCTGTAACAGAAGACGCTCATGAGCTGCGCGGAAGCCCATCGCGAGGCGGGGTCGGCCTTTGCCGCCGACCGGACGGATCAGGCCGGATACCGTCAACGGCCACGCCCGGGGCGGGACCCGCATAACGTGGCAACATGACCGAGTTCTCAGTGCAGTTGAACGTCAACGGCCCCGCGTCCGCCGTCTGGGCGCTCCTCACGGACGACGCCTTCCTCGAAGACCTGTACCGCAACCGGCTGAAGTACGCGCAGTGGACCGTCACCGGGCGGCGCGAGTCCGCGGAAGGGCTGCTGATACGCGAGGTGTCCCTGATCCCGCCGATGAACGCGCCCGCGCCGGTGCTGAAGCTTCTCGGCCCGGGCTTCAAGGAGACCGAGGAGAGCCGGCTCGACCCGGGCCGGCTCACCTGGGCGTGGCGCAGGACTCCCTCGACCCTGGCGGAGAAGATCAGGGAAGAGGGGACGGTACGGGTCGAGGAGGCGCCGGAAGGCGGCAGCCTGCTCGTCGCGGACACCCTCATCGCGTGCAAGGTCTTCGGTGTGGGCGGCCTCATGGAGTCGACGGCCGTGAAGAGCAGCCGCAACGACTGGCGGAAACTCGGCGAGGCCCTCAACGAGCGGCTGACTGCGGGAAGTTGAGCGGGACGGCTGCTGCCGGGGCGGCGGGGACCGCGGAGCCCGTACGTACCAGCACGGGTTCCGTCGGCCGTCGCCCCACGCGGGGGAGCCCGCGCGGCAACGACAAAGGCGAGGAGATTGTCCGCTCCTCGCCATGCTCAACATATAGCGCACTGGGGGCCTTGCCGCAAGGCCCCGGTCGTGCCGCACAATCGTCGGCCGAGGCCGGAATCCACGGGAATTCAGGGATTCGTCGCGCGCATTCGGTGCGGAGCGACCGGCCGGACACCACATGGGGGATTTCATGTTCGACGTGATCGTCGTCGGCGGCGGACCGACCGGCATGATGCTGGCGAGCGAGTTGCGGCTGCACGGCGTGCGGGTGCTCGTACTGGAGAAGGAGGCGGAGCCCGCCGCGTACGTCCGCGCGCTCGGGCTGCACGTGCGCAGCATCGAGGTGATGGACCAGCGCGGTCTGCTGGAGCGGTTCCTCGCGCACGGCAAGAAGTATCCGGTCGGCGGCTTCTTCGCCGCCATCGCCAAGCCGGCGCCCGAGCGGCTGGACACCGCGCACGGATATGTCCTCGGCATCCCGCAGCCCACCATCGACCGTCTGCTGGCCGAGCGTGCCGCCGAGCTCGGTGCCGGGATCCGGCGCGGCGCTGAAGTGGTCGGGCTGAGTCAGGACGAGGACGGGGTGACCGCCGAGCTGGCCGACGGGACCGTGCTGCGCTCGCGCTACCTCGTCGGCTGCGACGGCGGCCGCAGCACGGTGCGCAAACTCCTCGGCGTCGCCTTCCCCGGCGAGCCCGCCCGGGCCGAGACGCTGCTGGGCGAGATGGAGGTGGCGGCGCCGCCGGAGACGGTGGCCGCCGTCGTGGCCGAAGTCCGCAAGACCCAGCTGCGGTTCGGCATCGGGCCTGTCGGGGGCGAGCGGTACCGCGTCATCGTGCCCGCCGAGGGGGTGGCCGAGGACCGCGCGGTCCCGCCGACGCTTGAGGAGTTCAAGCGGCAGCTACGGGCGTACGCCGGCACCGACTTCGGCGTGCACTCACCGCGCTGGCTCTCCCGCTTCGGCGACGCCACCCGACAGGCCGAGCGCTACCGGGTCGGCCGGGTGCTGCTGGCCGGCGACGCGGCGCACATCCACCCGCCGGTCGGCGGGCAGGGGCTCAACCTCGGCGTGCAGGACGCGTTCAACCTCGGCTGGAAACTGGCCGCCGAGACCGGCGGCTGGGCGCCGGAGGGGCTGCTGGACAGCTATCACACCGAACGGCACCCGGTGGCCGCCGACGTGCTGGACAACACCCGCGCGCAGATGGAGCTGATGTCCACCGAGCCGGGCGCCCGGGCAGTGCGGCGGCTGGTGTCGGAACTGGCCGACTTCGAGGAGGTGAACCGGTACCTGATCGAGAAGATCACCGCGATCGCGGTCCGCTACGACTTCGGCGAGGGCCACGCGCTGCTCGGCCGGCGGATGCGGGACGTGCAGCTGAAGCAGGGCCGCCTCTACGAGCTGACGCACGCCGGGCGCGGGCTGCTGCTCGACCAGACCGGCCGGCTCTCGGTGGAGGGCTGGACGGACCGGGTCGACCACGTCGTCGGCACCAGCGAGGAACTCGACGTCCCCGCGGTGCTGTTGCGGCCCGACGGCCATGTGGCGTGGGTCGGCGAGGACCAACGGGAGCTGCTCGACCGGCTGCCGACGTGGTTCGGCGCTGCCGCTCGCTGAGCGCGCGGTGACGGCCCGGGCGGAGTGCCTTCGCCGGACGCGCCGGACCGGGCCGGCGGGTCACCCGTCCGGACGCCACGAACCTGCGCGGTGGCGCGGCGGAACCCAGGCTGGGGGCATGCGCACCCCTCACCGCGACCGGGCCGCACGCCCGGGAGAGCCCGCCCCGTGGGCATAGCCGACAGCGGCCGGGGCACCGTACACACCCGAACTCCGGGCGCAGTACGGGCCGTTGCCGCCGCTCCGGGCCTTCGGCGCCGCCGGGCGCACCGCTGCGCGGCGGCCGTGGCCGCCACGGTGCTGGCGGCCGTCACGTGTGCGTCGGGGTGCGGCTCCGACGCCCCGAAAGCGGCAGGCCCTGTCGCCGCGGTGCGGCTCGCGGGGCACACCTACCAGGTGCCCCGGCCACTGCCGCCCGCGGCTCCCGGTGCCCTGATCGCCGCGACCGACCACGGCCCCGCGCCGCTCTTCGACGGCGCGCGACGGTGGACGGTGCTGTACCACTCGGTCGACGCGCACGGGACGGACATCCCGGTGAGCGGCACCGTGCTGCTGCCGGCGGGCCCGGCGCCGGAGGGCGGCCTGCCGGTGGTGTCGTGGGCGCACGGCACCACCGGGGTCGCGGACCAGTGCGCTCCGTCGCAGGCCGCCGACCTCGGGTCCGCCGTCTACGCGCGGCAGGTGCGGCGGCTGCTGCGGGCCGGTTACGCGGTCGCCGCCAGCGACTATCCGGGGCTCGGCACGCCCGGGATGCACACGTACCTGGTGGGCGCGGACGAGGGCAACGCGGTCGTGGACATCGTCACCGCCGCGCACCGCCTGGTGCCGGGCCTGTCACCGGTGTGGTTCGCCATGGGGCACTCGCAGGGCGGGCAGGCCGCGCTGTTCGCGGCCAACGCGGCGCGGCGCGCGCCGGAGTTGCGATTCGCCGGCGGGGTGGCGATCGCGCCGGCCAGTCACCTGGGGGCCATGCTGCCGGGGGTCATCGCCGCCCACGAGTCGTCCGCGCTGTCCTTCGTGCTGTACTCGCTGGCCGGGCTGGGCGCCACCGACCCGTCCGTGGACGTCCGCAGACTCGTCGGGCCCTCGGCGGCGGGGACCGCCCAGGAGGTACTGGGCACGTGTCTGAAGGCCGGCTATCCGGCGCTGGCCCGTGTCACCACCGAGCAGATGCTGCCGCTCGGCCCGGCACAGATCACGGAACTGGGCGGGAAGCTGAGCGCGCACGGGGACCCGGACCGTACCGCGATCCAGGATCCGGTGCTGGTGGTGCAGGGCGGGCAGGACCACGACGTTCCCGCGCAGTGGACCGCCGAAGTCGTCGGCAGGCTACGGGCCTTGGGGTCCCCCGCCATCACCGACCGCGCCTATCCGGGCAGCGACCACGACCAGGTTCTCGGCCGGTCGGTGTGCGATGTCCTGGCGTTCCTCGCGGCCCATGGGGGGCGTGCCGTGCCGGGGTGCACGCCGTAGACCGCACGGGCCGCTGCGGGAAAATCCGTTGTCCTGCCCTGCCCGGGGCGGAGACCCTGTCCTCGTGACCGACATCAGGACGCTGACCCCCGACGACTGGCCGCTGTGGCGCGAGCTCCGGCTCGCCGCGCTCGCGGAGGCCCCGTACGCCTTCGGTTCGCGTCTCACCGACTGGCAGGGTGACGGGGACCGGGAGGAGCGCTGGCGCGCCCGCCTGGAGCTTCCGGGCTCGTGCAGCCTGGTCGCCGAACTCGACGGCCGGCCCGTGGGTTTGGCCGCCGGTGTCCCCGGCACCGAAGCGGGTACCGCCGAGCTGAGGTCCCTCTGGGTCACGGCCGCCGCCCGGGGCCGCGGTGTGGCGGACCGTCTGGTGCGGGCGGTGGAGCAGTGGGCGGCCGACCGGGGTGCCGAGCGCCTTCACCTCACCGTCATGCCCGGCAACGAGCACGCGTCCGCGCTCTACCGCCGTCACGGCCTGCGCGACACCGGGCCGCACGGCGCGGTCCTCCCCGACGGCCGCAGGAAACGTCTCATGGTCAAGCGCCTGTCCGCCGGCGGGGAGGCGCACCGGGCCGACGTCCGGCGGATCGCCCGTGAACAGGCGGTCATATGGCACGAGCTTCTGGAGCGACTGAAATGACGGTCCGTTACCTCGATGCGCAGGACGTCCTGATCGTCGCCGAACCGGCCTGCGGTGAGACCGAGTTGGTCCTGCGCGATGCCGGCTGGCTGGAGTCCGCGGTCGGCCGTCCGGCGGCCGAGATGTACGGGCAGCAGGTCCACCCGGACGTCGTCGACAAGGCCGCCGCGCTGCTCCAGGCCCTCGCGATCAACCACCCTCTCTTCGACGGCAACAAGCGCACCGCCTGGCTGTCCTGCGTCACCTTCCTGACGCTCAACGGCATCGGGCTGCGCCCCGACATCGACGCGGCGGAGCGCCTGGTGATCGGGGTGACGACGGGCGCGGTCCGCGAGGTCGCGGACATCGCGCGGGGGCTGCGGGAGCTGATGACGACCCCGGGCTGAAGCCCGGGTCGAAGCCCGGACCGAGGAGGGTCGTCATCAGCGCCGGCGGGTGAGGTGCGGAGGGGGCGGCGTTACTTGTTCAGCGCCGCGACTCCGGCCTGTGCGAACTTCTCGTCGAGGTCGCCGCTCGGTGCGCCGGCCACGCCGATCGCCGCGACGGGGGCGCCCTTGGCCTGGACGGGGGCGCCGCCGGGCAGGAAGAGGGTGCCGGGGATGTCCTTGAGGTTCGGGGTCTGGGAGAGGCGGCCCATCAGGGTGGAGGTGGGTGCGTTCCAGGAGACGGCGGTGAAGGCCTTCTTCTCGGCGGAGGCGTAGGACTGCGGGCCCGCTCCGTCGCCGCGGAGGGTGACGAGGGTGTTGCCGTTGCGGTCGACGACGGCGACGGAGATCTTCTGCCCTTCCTTGGTGGCGGCGTCCAGGGTGGCCTGGGCGGCCTTGGTGGCGGCGGCGATCGTCAGGTGGGTGGACTGGTTGAGGTTCCGGTCGGCGGTGTCGGCCGTGACCGGGGTCTTGGCCGCGGCGGCCGGGGCGGCGGCGTTCGCCGCGACGGCGCCGACGCCTCCGGCGGCGAGGACGGCGGTGGCGGTGACGAGGATCTTGCGGGTGTTGGTCATGGATCCGATCCTGCGGTCGGCTCCCCGTGGTGGTCTTCGGCCCACCGGCTGCTCGTGCGGGGCGTGACGGCCGACGGCCGTGTCATCCGATCGGTTGATGCGAGGATGGCCGTACCACCACAGGATGGGTGCGTATGCGCAGGTTGAGGAGAGTTCGATGCGGCGAGCCATGCCGTCGGCACAGCAGACCGCGGACCCCGTGCGGGCGGGGGCCGGCGGCCCTGGTGGTGAGGAGGCCACGGTCCGCGGGGAGCGGCACATGGCGCTCGTCATGCACGTCGCGTTCTTCCTCCTGCTCAGTGCTTCGCTGGCCAGGTTCCTGATCCGTCACCCCGGCAGCCCGCACACGTCGTGGATCATCGCGCTGTGCGCCGGGCTGGCGCTGTTGTACGTGCTGGGTCCGGCCCCGCTGTCCTCTCCCACGCCGCACGGGCTCGTCTGGCTGGGAGCGGTCGTGGCCGTGTGGACGGTGCTGGTGGTGATGGCGCCGAGTTTCGCGTGGTGCGCGGTGCCGCTGTTCTTCACGGGTCTGCGCACCCTGCCTCCGCGCGCGGCGCTCGCGCTCGTGGGGATGCTCACCGTCTTCGTGGTCGCGGCCCAACTCAAGCTGTCGGACGGGGGTTTCGACCCGAACCTGGTCCTCGCCCCGCCCGCCGTCGCCGCCATCGCCACCGCTGTCTTCGTCCACATGCAGCGGCAGGGCGAACGGCAGCGGCAGCTGATCGACGACCTGATCCGTACGCGGAACCACCTGGCCGCCACCGAGCGCCGCGAGGGCACCCTCGCCGAGCGCCAGCGCCTGTCGATGGAGATCCACGACACCCTCGCCCAGGGCCTGTCCAGTCAGCAGATGCTGCTCCAGGCGGCCGACCGGATCTGGACGGCCGACCCCGGTACCGCCCGCCGCCACCTCCGTGGCGCCGCCTCGATCGCCGGACGGAATCTGGCGGAGGCCCGCCGCCTCGTCCACGATCTCGCGCCCGCCGACCTCGCCGACAACGGGGGCCTGGAAGAGGCTCTGCGGGCGCTGGCCTCGCGCGCCTCGCGGGAGCCGGGCGGGCTCGCCGTCCGGTGCGTGATCGAGGGCACGCCCGCCTGCCCGCTGCCCGACCGCACGGCTTCGGCGCTGCTGCGCATCGCCCAGGGCGCGCTGGCGAACGTCCGTGAGCACGCCGGTGCCGGCACGGCGACGCTCACCCTCACCTGCCTCGGTGACCAGCTGGTCCTGGACATCGCCGACGACGGCAGCGGTTTCGACACGTCCGCGGGCACCGCGGACGTCTCCGGGGCCCGGGGGCACGGGCTGCCGGCGATGCGTGCGCGTGCCCGGCAGCTCGGCGGCACGCTGACCGTCGAGTCGACGGCGGGCGAGGGCACCGTGATCTCCGCCGCGATCCCCCTGGAGTGCGCGTGATGGCCGACGTCCCGGTCCGTATCCTGCTCTGCGACGACCACACCGTGGTACGCGCCGGACTGCTCGCCCTGCTCGGCAGCGAGCCCGACATCGAGGTGGTCGGCGAGGCCGGTGACGGCGAGGAGGCGGTGGCGGTCGCGGCGAGGCTGCGGCCCGACGTGGTGCTGATGGATCTCCAGCTCGGGCCCGGGATCGACGGCGTGGAGGTCACGCGCCGTATCGCGGCCACCGGTGTCCACGTCCTGGTGCTGACCACCTATGACACCGACGCCGACATCACCCGCGCGATCGCCGCGGGCGCCACCGGTTATCTCCTCAAGGCCGAACGCCCGGAAGAGCTCTTCGCCGCGATCCGCTCGGCCGCCCAGGGCCGTACCGCCCTCTCCCCGCCCGTCGCCAGCCGCGTCATGAGCCACATGCGCGGCGCGGCCCGCCCCACGCTGACCGCTCGTGAACTCGACATCCTCGGCCAGCTCGCCCAGGGGCTGGGCAACCGCGAGATCGCCCGCGCGCTGTTCATCAGCCAGGCCACGGTCAAGACCCATCTGGGCCGTATCTACGACAAGCTCGGCGTCGAGACGCGGGCCGGAGCGGTCGCCGTGGCGAAGGAGCAGCGCCTGCTGCCGTGACATGCTTGCCGACGAGGCCCTCGACGACGCCCGAGCGGTGTGCCGGTCGCGCCGGCGGTGCCACAGCCGGTGGGCCGGTTCAGTGGTCCTCGACGAGGATCATGTCGAGGGTGCGCGGGCCGTGCGCGCCGTCGACACGTGTGAGTTCGATGTCCGCCGTGATGGAGGGACCCGCGATCCACGCCGCCGGCCTGTCGGGGGTGAGGTGTTGCAGTGCTTCGGCCAGGGTGCCGACGATCTGCGAGGCCATGATGACCACGATGTGCCGGTCGGGCAGCAGGCTCAGCAGTCGTCGGCCCTGGGTCGGCCCGCCGTTGACGGCGAAACCGCCGGTCTTGGCCACTGCCACCGCGCAGCCGGTGATCGAGACGTCCACTGCTGCCAGGGGCTCGATCGGTGCGCCTGGTGTGTCCGGCAGTACGGTCGTCGTCATCGGGATCGCGGCGAGCCATTGCTTGGGGGCGTCGCCCGGCGCGGCGAGGGTCCGCGCGTGGTGACCGGCCACGACCTGCGCGACTGTTGCGGCGAGCTGGTCCGGGGTGACGCGGTGGACGCGGGTGCCGTACGCGCGGTTGTGCGTGAGGAATTCCTCGATGTCCGGCGGGGCGCTGCGCAGGTATGCGCGGGGGATCTCTTCCTTCCAGGACTCGGCGGGAACGTCGGCGAGCGCGTCGTCGACCTTCCGGAGGATGTTCGCGCGGGCGGTCACTGGGTGTCTTCCTTTGCTTCTGCTTGCTTTGCTTCTGCTTGCTTTGCTGCTGCCTGCTTGCGGAGTTCCTTCTCGTGCTCGGCCATCCAACGGCGGAAGGAGGTGCCGGGCAGTTCGGGCAGGTTGCGCGAGCCCTTCCAGTTCTTCGCCGGGCCCGGCAGCGGCAGTGCGGCCGCCTTGTTGCCGAACACTCCGGCGGCGCGCTGGCCGGCGCCGAGTACGCGGTGGTGTGCGAACATCTCGCGCGAGGCGCTCATCGCGAGGCGTTCCATGGTGTGGCCGGGGCCGCGCGCTGCTTTGGCCCGTAGGTGCAGCAGGACTTCCGGGAAGTCGATTTTCACCGGGCAGACCTCGCTGCACGCGCCGCACAGTGAGGAGGCGTAGGGCAGTGAGCGCTCCACTTCGTTGGACATGCCGCCCAGTTGCGGGGTGAGGATCGCTCCGATCGGTCCGGAGTACACCGCGCCGTACACCTGGCCGCCGCCGGCGTGCTCGAAGACGGGGCAGACGTTGAGGCAGGCCGAGCAGCGGATGCAGCGGAGTGCCTGGCGGCCGACCGGGTCGGCCAGCGCGTTGGTGCGTCCGTTGTCGAGGAGGACGAGGTGGAATTCCGTGGGCCCGTCCCCGTCGTGTACGCCGGACCACATCGAGGTGTAGGTGGCCTGTCGTTCGCCGACCGCCGACAGCGGCAGCATTTGCAGGTAGACCTCAAGGTCCTGCCAGGTCGGGACGAGCTTCTCGATGCCGATGACCGAGATCAGGGTGTCCGGCAGGGTGTTGCACATCCGGATGTTGCCCTCGCCCTCGAAGGTGAGGAGCGTGCCGGTTTCGGCGACGGCGAAGTTGCCGCCCGTGATGGCCACCGTCGCGCGCAGGAACTTCTCCCTGAGGTGGATGCGTGCGGCCTCGGTGAGTTCTTCGGGATGGTCGGTCAGGTCCTCGGGCGCGGGGCGGCCGTGTTTGGCCATCTCGCTCACGAAGGTGTCGCGGACCTGTGAGCGGTTGAGGTGGATGGAGGGGGCGATGATGTGGGAGGGGTGGTCCTCGCGCAGCTGGTTGATGAACGCGCCCAGGTCGGTCTCCACGGGCGTGATCCCCGCCTCGGTGAGCGCTTCGTTGAGGCCGATCTCCTCGCTGATCATCGTCTTGCTCTTGATGACCTCCCGCGCTCCCTTGGCGCGTACCAGCTCGGTGATCAGCGCCGCGGCCTGCTCGCCGTTCTCGGCCCAGTGCACGTGGCCGCCGCGGTCGATCACCGACTTCTCCAACTGGCGCAGGTAGGAGCCGAGATGGCGGATGGTGTGGTCCTTGATCGCGGCGCTCGCGTCGCGCAGCTGCGCGGCGTCCGGGACCTCGGCGAAGGCCCGGGCGCGCTTGCTCCGCATCATGCGGGTCGCGTGCGCGATATTGCCTTTGAGGACGGTGTCGTTCTCGGCCTGGTCGGCGGTCCTGGAGAATTTCGGCATCCCCATGAACGTCAGGCTCATCGGGTCACCCCGCTCGGTTCGGAGTCGCACACTGTGGGGCTGCTGGCGGAGCCGGGTCCCGGGCAGCGGCGGGACGGGCCGGCGGCCCAGGTGGTCGCGTGGCGGATGGCGTCGTCCTCCTCGGTGGAAGCCAGGATCTCGGCGATGTGCATGGTCGTGACCGCCGCGCCCGCCTGCCGGTTCAGGGTCCCGCCGATGTTCATCAGGCAGGAGTTGTCGGCGCCGCACAGGACTTCCGCGCCGCTGTCGACGACGTTGCGGGCCTTGAGGTTGGCCATCGAGGCGGACACGGCGCGGTTCTTCACCGAGAAGGTGCCGCCGAAGCCGCAGCATTCCTGGGCGTCCGGCAAGGGGACGTACGTCAGTCCGCGCACGGCTTTCAGGAGGCGCTCCGGGCGGTCGCCCAGCTTCAGTATCCGCCGGGAGTGGCAGGACGGGTGATAGGTGACCGAATGCGGGAAGTGGGCGCCGATGTCGGCGGTGCCCTGTACGTCGATGAGGAACTCGGTCAACTCGTAGGTACGCGGCACGATCTGCGCGACCTTCTCCTCCAATTCGATGTCACCGCGCGCCAATTCGGGGTAGTGGTGCCGGATGACGGTGGCGCACGACCCGGAGGGGGTCACGATCACCTCGGCGTCGGCGAAGTCCGCCACGAACTTGCGCGCGAGCGACCGGGCGTCATCGGGATAGCCGCTGTTGAGGTGCATCTGACCGCAGCAGGTCTGGGATCTGGGGAACTCGACCGCATGGCCGAGACGCTCCAGCAGCGTGACGGTGGCACGGCCCGCGTTCGGGAACACCGCGTCATTCACACAGGTGACAAAGAGCGAGATACGCACGGTTGTTGCTCTCAGTAGTTGTTCTGTTCGGCGAAGCGCCGGCAGATGGCGGACAGCAGTTCAGGGGAGTCGTCCCGGTCCAGTACGGCCTCGATCAGCACCAGCTTGTCCGGGTTGCGCCGGGCCTCGGTGAGGGCGGCGTCGAGCTCCTCGCCGTTCGTGGCCCGGACGCAGACGGACCGGTCGGCCGCGCCGAAGGCCGCGGGCAAGGCGGTGTAGTCCCAGGCGGCGATGTCGTTGTACGGGGCCGTGGCGCCGTGGATGGCACGCTCCACGGTGTAGCCGTCGTTGTTGACGACGATCACCACCGGGGCCGCTCCGTAACGGGCCATCGTCCCGAGCGCCTGCGCGGTCAGTTGGAGCGAGCCGTCACCGATGGCGAGGACGCAGCGCTTGTCGGGGACGGCGAGCTGGGCACCGAGGGTCGCGGGCAGGGTGTAGCCGATCGAGCCCCACAGTGGTTGTGCGATCAGTGTGCCGTCCTCGGGCAGTGTGATGTCCTGGGCCGCGAAGAAGCTCGTGCCCTGCTCGGCCAGGAGCACCTCGCCGGGCCGGAGGAAGGACTCGATGCGCGACCACAGGGAATTCTGGGTCAGTGGTCCTTCTTCCGCTTGCCGGTGACGGCCCGGGACGGCAGCCGGCGCCGGCGGCCTCAGGTGTCCGGCGCTGGAGAACAGGGCGGTGAGCCCCGCCAGCGCGTTGCTCAGGGAGATGCCCTCGTAGCGGGCGTGCCCGACCGTCGCGTGTCCCTCGAAGAGCTGGACGGTCCGCAGGGGGGCGAAGCTGTGCGTGAATCCGCCGGTCACCGTGTCGGTGGCCTTGGCGCCGGCGAGAATGAGCAGATCGGCGTCCTCGACCGCGGCTCTCGTCTCCTTGCCGCTGAACGCTCCCACGTACACGCCGGCGAAGTACGGGGCGTTCTCGGCGACCGTGCCGCGGGCGCTGCCCAGGACACAGGCGCGTATCGGGGCTCCCGCCTCCAGGAGCGTACGCAGCGCTCCGGTCAGGCCGTACCGGTCGATCTGGTACCCGGCCAGGAGCGTGGCGCTCTCGGCGTCCGCCAGCAGCTCGGCCACGTGCGCGAGGAACTGCGCGAGCCCGGCGGAGTCCGCGGGGCGTTCTTCCGTGGCCAGCAGGGGGGCGTCCGGCGCGGGGACAGGCAGAGTGACCAGATCGGCGGGGAAGTTGAGGTGGGCGGGGCGCTTCCCGTGCCACATGGCCCGCAGCAGCCGGTCGATCTGTGCGGTCGGGTTCTCCGGGGTGAGGGTCTCGCGTGCGACCGTCACTTCCTGGAACATGCGGCCGAAGTGGTCGTAGTTCCCGTCGGCGAGGGTGTGGTGCACGGGCTTTCCCGCCGCGACGACATCGGTGGCGGGCATGCCGGTGATGGCGAGCACCGGTACTTGCTCGGCGTAACTGCCCGCGATGCCGTTGACCGCGGAGAGCTCGCCCACCCCGAAGGTGGTGGCAAGGGCGGCGGCGCCGCGGCGGCGGGCGTAACCGTCGGCCGCGTAGGCGGCGTTGAGCTCGTTGCAGTTGCCGATCCACGTGAGCTTGCGGTGTTCCAGGATCCTGTCGAGGAAGCCGAGGTTGTAGTCACCGGGGACTCCGAAGACGTGCTCGATCCCCAGCTCACACAGCCGATCGAGCAGATAGTCACCGAGCGGGACACGGGCCATGGCGATCGCTCCTCCACACACCAACAGTCATCGATAGGTCAAGGACATTGACCTATTCCCACGGTAGGCCCGCCCCGGGTAATATGTCAACATGCTTGACCCAAATCGCCCGACCGTCGCGGACCGGGACCTGTGCCTGCTCTATCTCGCCTACCGCGAGTACAACGAGGAGCCCGACGCCACCCTCGCCGAGCACCGGCTCAACCGGTCCCACCACCGGATCCTGTTCTTCCTCGCGCTCATGCCCGGCATGAGCGTCGGCGAGCTGCTCGGCATCCTCGACCTCAGCAAACAGGCGATCAACGCCCCGCTGCGCACCCTCGTCGGCCAAGGGCTGATCGAGGCGGTCCCCGCCGCCGACGACCGGCGGCGCAAGGAACTCCGGCTCACCCCCGCCGGGGAACGCCTCGAACGCGAGCTGGGGCGACAGCGCGGCCGTCTGGGCGCCGCGCTCAAGGCGGTCGGCCCCGAGAAGGCCGCCGCGTGGCGCGAGGTCATGACCGTGCTCGCGGGGGACGCCTGGAGCACGCTGGCCGACCGGCTCCCGGACGCCCGGTAGACACGCGCCGGCAACCGCCGGAGGCGGCCGTCCCGGCAGTGGATCCGTGCTCTTAAAAAGCTCTTAGTGGGGTTTGAGATACCTGTCTGGCTTCCTTCTCAGGTACCCCAGCACACCCGGAGCACGGACCATGACACCTCCCGACGTAGAAGGCATATCCGCTCAGGGCCCGAGGCGCGGCCCCCGTCCCAAGCGCTGGGTCCTCATAGCGGCCGTGATGGCCGTGCTCGGGCTGGGCACCTGGCAGGTGCTCGACCACTTCGAGGTCTTCTCCGACAAGGGCGACGCGATCAGCTTCGGCGGCAACGGCGAGCAGAGCGCCGGGCAGGGCGGGACGGGCAAGGTGTCCATGCCCAGGGGCCCGGAGGCGAAGTTCGCCGTTTCCGGCACGGTTCCGGAGGACGGCAGCAAGATCGCGGTCACCGAGTACGCGGGAAAGAAGTCCGGGTTCACGGGGAAGGTCTGGGTCTGGGTCCCGCCGCAGTACAAGGACCCCAAGTACGCGAAGAGCGGCTTTCCCGTGATGATCGCGCTGCCCGGTGGCGCCGGGTATCCGAGCAACTACTGGATGGGCACGGACCTCAAGCTTGAGGCGAGCATTTCGAAGTGGTCCCAGGAGGGCAAGAGCCTGCCGTTCATCATCGCCATGCCGGTCCTCAACCCCGAGCCCGACAAGGGCGGTCTGTACTGGGACGGCAGCGATATTCCCGGCCAGCAGAAAATGGGGACCTGGCTGACGGAGGACGTGCCGGACCTGGTCAAGGAGAACTTCCGCACGATCGACTCCCGTGACGGCTGGGCCTTCATGGGCTCCTCCACCGGAGGTTTCGCGGGGCTGAAGTCCGTGCTGCAGAAGCCGGACAAGTTCAAGGCCGTCATCGCCTCGGGGCCGGACATCGTCCCGGACTCGCGGCTGTGGGCGGGCCACGACGCGGAGAAGGCGGCCAACAACCCCAAGGTGCTCGCGCCGAAGCTGATCCAGGCCGGGCGTCCGGACGTCTATCTCGCCTTTCAGGTCGGCACCAAGGAGACCTCGGCCATGCCGCCGATCGAGGACTTCGTGAAGCAGTACACGAAGGGCCCGATCCACACCAAGCTGAGTGTCATCCAGGGAGGCAGCCACAATGCCAAGACATATGTGCCGAACATGGAGGCCGGCGGTCTGATCCAGTGGATCAGCGAGCACATGCAGGGCCCCGTCCCCTCCTCCTGATGCCGGATTCCTCCCGGCCGGGAACCGGCCGTCCTGTACAGAGTCCGCTCCCCCGTCCCTGTCTCAACCGCCGTGGTTGACAAGGGAAACAAGAACAGACGTACGCTCTGAGGGACTCCGCTCCGAGGAACTCCCCTCAAACGTCAAGCGTCCGCCCCGGCGGACGATATGCGCGGCACCGCAGTCGTTTCCCCCACGGCCACCCTCGCACGTGGTCCGGTGAACACGGAGGTCCGGCAGCTTGAAGACACACAGACATCAGTGGCCCACGTGGCCGAGGTTCACCCCGCGGACCGAGGAGCGTCTGCTCGCGGCACTGCGGTCGGGCCGCTGGACGGTCAGCGGCGCGTACACGGGTGAGCGGTCCTTCGAGGAGTCCTTCGCGCGGGACTTCGCCGCGTATCTCGGTGCCGCGCACGCGGTTCCCACCTGCAACGGTTCGGCCGCCCTGACCATCGCCCTGGAGGCGCTGGACGTGGGGCCCGGCGACGAGGTGCTCGTCCCCGGGCTCACCTGGGTGGCCTGCGCCTCCTCCGCCCTGCGCGTCGGCGCGACCCCGGTGCTCGTCGACGTCGAACCGGACACCCTGTGCCTGTCCGTGGCGGCGGCCGAGGCCGCGCTCACGCCGAGGACCAAGGCCGTCATGGCGGTGCACCTGTACGGGTCCGCCGTCGACCTCGACGCCCTGGGCGCGCTGGCCCGCCGGCACGGCCTGGCGCTGCTGGAGGACTGTTCGCACGTGCACGGCGCCGTCTGGGGCGGGCGCCGTCTGGGGACGTTCGGCGACATCGCGGCGTTCAGTCTGCAGCAGACCAAGCTCCTCACCTGCGGGGAGGGGGGCGTCGCGGTGACCTCCGACCCGCGGATCCACTCCCGTCTGTACCGCAAGCGCGTCGACGGCCGCCGCCACCGGGCGGGGGCCCCGCCCGGCGAGCTGGAGCTGGAGGAACTGCCCGGGGTGCAGGGCTACAACTACTGCATGAGCGAGTTCAACGCGGCCGTCGCGCTGGACGGGCTCGGCCGGCTCGACGAGGAGAACGCCCTGCGCCGGGCCTCCATGCGGCGCCTGGAGGAGCTGCTCGGCGGCGTCGAGGGCGTCTTCCCCCTCGCCCGGCCGGCGGCGCTGACCGCCGAGGCCGCCTACCAGTTCTGTGTGCGGCTGCGTCCCGAGGTGTTCGGCCACGGCGCCAAGCACAAGGTCGCCGCTCTGCTCACCCAGCAGCTCGGGGCGTACGTCGAGCCCGCCGACTCGGCGCTGAACCGCAACGACCTCTACCAGCCGCTCAGTTCGGGCTGGGTGAGGGCCGGGGAGCGGCGGGCCCGGGAGCTGGACCCGGCGCGCTTCGAGCTGCCCGTCGCCGAGGCCGCGGGGGAGAACGCCGTCGTGCTCCCGCACTGGATGTTCCTCGCGCCGCCCGAGCGCATGGACCTGGTGGCCGCGGCGCTGGAGACGGCCAGGAACCGCCTCGCCGTTGCCTGACGTCCCGTCAGGCAGTACGTCCCGCGTGCCCGGCAGCTCCGTTCCTCCACGAAACACGAAAGGGGGACGCCATGACACCCCGTACCACGGCGGACACCGCTCCCGTGCGCGTGGTGACGTCGACCGGCCACGGAACCCTCAGCCAGGGCGACGCCGTCGCCTTCCTGCGCACCCTGCCCGACGCCGCCGCCCGCCTGGTGGTCACCTCGCCCTGGTTCACCGGCCCGTACCGGGCCTCTTCCGCGGACCCGACTTCTCCGGGCTTCGTCACCTGGCTCGATCCGTTCCTCACGGAGATCGCCCGGGTGCTCCGCCCGGACGGCAGCCTCGTGATGGAGCTCGGCTGCACCTGGGCGAAGGACGCCCCGGTGCGCACGGTGCAGAACTTCGCCGCGGTCAACTCCCTGCTGGGGCAGGGGGACTGGCATCTGCTCCAGGAGTTCTACTGGTACAACCCCGACTCCCTGCAGACCCGGGAGGAGTGGCGCACGCACCACCGGGTGCGCCTCGACGACTGCGTCAGCATGTGGTTCTGGCTGTCCAGGACACCCGATGTCCCGGTGGACGCCCGGCAGGTGCGCGGCTTCCAGAACCATCTCACCCGGCCGTTCGGCAACTTCCTCACCATGGGCGACTCCCCCGCCGACGGGTCCTGCCCCGACGAGATCCCCGGCGAGCCGTCCCCGGTGCTGGCGGACCGTTTCCCGGTGGCGCTGCCGGAGTACTTCATCCGCCTGCTGACGCGGGAGGGCGAGCTCGTCGTCGACCCCTTCGCCGGGACCGGTTCCACGGCGCTGGCCGCCGAGGCCACCGGCCGTACCTGGGCCTGCAACGACGTCTCGGACGAGGCGACCGGGATCGCCGAGCGGCGTATCGACGCACTACGAAGGTGATGGTCTTGGACTTCCAGCCCCCTCCCCCGGCCCCGGCCGGTACCCACGGACCCCAACACCCCTTGACGGAACGGTCCTTCGCGCTCGGGGACCGGCGCGTGCGGGTCCTGCTCGGGCACGACTGTCTCGACGAGGTGGCCCAGGTCCTCACCGCTCTGGACGCGGACCGCTTCGTGTTCGTCACCGACGACACCGTCCAGGGGGTGGTGGGGGGCAAGCTCGCGGGCGTCGTCGAGCAGACCGCGCCCGCCCTGCTGCTGTCCCACCCACCCGGTGAGGCGTACAAGAACCTCGCCACGCTCTCCCGGTTCATCGACCTCGCCCTGGACTTCGGGGTCACGCGCCGGTCCGTCGTCGTGGCCGTCGGCGGCGGCATCCCCGGCAATATCGCGGGGCTGCTGGCCGGGCTGCTCTTCCGCGGCATCCGGCTCGTGCACGTGCCGACCACCGTCATCGCCGCGTGCGACTCGGTCATCTCGGCGAAGCAGGCCGTCAACACCGCGCACGCCAAGAACACCGTCGGCCTCTACCACCCGCCCGAGCTGATCGTCGTCGACCTCGGTGTGGTAGCCGTGGGGTCCCCGCGCGATCTGCGGTCGGGCACCTGCGAGACCGTCAAGAACGCGCTGGCCATCGCACCGGGACAGATCCCCGCCCTGCGCCGGCTGCTGCGCCCGCGGGCCGACTACACGGCGGCCGACCTCGGCGAGATCTTCGACCTCAGCCTCACGGTCAAGAGCCGGCTGCTGCTGCGGGACCCGCACGAGAAGCACGCGGGCCTGCTGCTGGAGTACGGACACACCGTCGGCCACGCCCTCGAACTCGCCAGTGCCGCACCGGACTCGGCGGCCCGTGCCATCAAGCACGGCGAGGCCGTGGCCCTGGGCATGGCCGCGGCGGCCGATGTCGCGCACCGGCTCGGCGTCCTGGGCGCGGACGCGGTGGACGTGCACGAGGAACTCATCGCGCGCGTCGGGGTGTGCCGCTGTCTGACGGCCGGGCTGGACACGGAGACGGTCATGCGCCACATCGGTTTCGACAACAAGCGCGGCTACCAGGCGCACAGTTCCTCGCACGTCCCGATGGTGCTGCTGAGCGCGCTGGGCGTCCCGCTCGGACCCGGGCAGCGCTGTCTCACCCCGGTCCCCCGTCGCGCCGTCCGGGCCGCCGTCCACGAACTGCTGCGCCGGGGCCGGGAGTGCGGCGGGCGATGCTCCCGGGGGCGCGGGGCCCATGCCTGAGACCGTCACGGCCCGGGCCCCGCTGCGGATCTCGCTCGCGGGCGGCGGCACCGATCTGCCCAGTTATTCCGCGCGCCACGGCGGACTGGTGATCAGCTGTGCCATCGACCGCTACGTCGGGGTCACCGTCCACCCCCGCGAGTTCGAGGGGCGGCTGCGCACCGCCACGGACCGCTGCGCGAGCGTCGAGGGGGCGCGGCTGCACCCCGATCCCATGCTGCGTGCCTGTCTGACGCGCGCGGGGCTGACCCGCGCCGCTCAGGTGGCCGTCTTCGCCGACGTGCCCAGCGGCAGCGGGCTGGGCGGCTCGGCGGCCCTGGCCGTCTCCCTGCTGCACGCCGCCGCCCATCCCCGTACGCCCGACGCCCGTGAACTCGCCGAATCGGCGGCCCGGATCGAGATCGAGGACCTGGGGCGCGCGGTCGGCAAGCAGGACCACTACATCGCGGCCCACGGCGGCATCCGGATCCTGCGTTTCGACGCCTCCGGCCACGTCGGGACCGACCGTCTCGACCTCGACCCGGGCGTACGGGCCGAGTTGGAGGGACGGCTGCTGCTGTTCCACACCGGTGTCGGCCGGGACGCCGGGGACGTGCTCGCCGAGCAGAACCGGCACACCCTCCAGGGCCACGGCGACGCCCTGCGCCGCCTGCACGGGATCCGGCGGATCGCCGACGACATGGCCGGCGCTCTGGGCAAGGGAGACATCGACAGCGTCGGCGAGCTCGTCGAGCGGCACTGGCGGCTGAAGTGCGGGCTCGGCGCGCGGGTCAGCAGCCCGTGGCTCGACGGCCTGCACGACCGGGCGCTCGCGGCCGGGGCCGTCGGGGGAAAGCTGCTGGGTTCCGGCGGCGGCGGGTTCCTGCTGCTGGTCTGTGGCCGCGGGCGGCGGGACGCGGTGCGTCTGGCCATGGCCGGCGCGGGCCTGCGGGAGCTGCGCTTCCGCTTCACCGAGAGCGGATCCCGTGCCGTCTCCCTGCCGCCGTGACTCCCGTGCCTCCCGACGCGAACGCACCCCGAGCGAAAGGCGACCCAGCCGTGCTGGTCACCGTCGTCACCCTCACCAGGAACCGGCCCCGCCTGCTGGCGCGCGCCCTGCGCAGTGTCCAGCGGCAGGACCTCGACGCCCCCTGCCGGCACCTCGTCGTGATCGACGACTGTCACGAGACCTATCTGTCCCTGCGGGCCCGCGAGCCGCTGCCCGGCAACGTCCGCTGGCTGCTGGCCGGGCGCGGCCCCGAGGACGTGTCCGGGCCGGGGCGCTCGGCCCGGCTGCGCAACATGGCGGTACGCGCGAGCCGCGCCCGCTGGATCTGTTTCCTCGACGACGACAACGAATGGGAGCCGGAGCACCTCAGCAGCCTGCTGGAGTGCGCCGGGCGCACCGGTCACCGCGCCGTGCACTCCCATCTGACGATGCTCAACGCCGACGGCACCCCGTATCTGGAGCCCCGTGAGCCCTGGGCACGTGACGCGGCGGAGGGGCGGGCCCAGTGGGCGTGGATGCGCGCCAAGGGCGTCGTCACCCCGGGCAGTTGTGTGCGGCGGGACCGGCTCGACCCGCCGGGGGTGGCCGATCCGGTGGTCTCGGTCGACACCGGTGAGTGGCTGCTGGACCGGGGCCTGCTGCTGGACGTGCCCTTCCGGGACGTCTACGACGCCCGGGACGAGGCCGCATCCGTCGGCGAGGACGACAAGTTCGCCATGGATCTGCGTGCTCGCGGGGAGCCGGTCTCCTGCACCGGAAGGGCCACCCTGCGCTACTACCTGGGCGGCTACTCCAACAACTTCTCCCTCCCGTTCGACCCAACCTTCTCCTGGCGGGACGCGGGAGAACAGGAGGCGGTCCCATGACCGGTCCGTATCGCTTCGAGGACGGCAAGGTGGTCACGCCGGAGGGGTGCGAGCTCAATGTCGCGCACCACTGCAATCTCGGGTGCGCCTCGTGCAGCCACCTCTCCCCGGTCTTTCCCCGGTCCTTCGTCGATCCGGGGACGGCGGCGCGTGATCTGACGGTGCTGGCGCGGTCCTTCCGGGCCCGGTTCGTGAAGGTCCTCGGCGGGGAGCCGCTGCTGCACCGCGAACTCGTCACCATCCTGCGGTCCGTACGTGCCAGCGGCATCGCGCCGAGGATCGTCGTGTGCACCAACGGCGTGCTGCTGCCGCGTATGCGCGAGGACTTCTGGGCGGCGGTGGACGAGGTGGAGATCTCCGTCTATCCGGGGAAGGAGCTTCCCGAGGAGGAGCTGGCCCGGATCCGGGGGCACGCGGCGGACCACGGCGTCACCCTCACGGTCCTGCACTACTCGCACTTCCGTTACTCCTATTCGGAGTTCGGCACGTCCGACGAGGGTCTGGTGCGGCGGATCCACGCCACGTGCCAGATCGCCCATGTGTGGCGCTGCCACACCGTGTACGAGGGCCATTTCTTCGTCTGCCCGCAGTCCGTGTTCCTCCCCCGGGTCCTCGACGGCGGGGCGGATCCGTGGCAGGACGGGCTGGAGATCACGGACGAGCCGGGGTTCCCGGAGCGGCTGCTGGCGTATCTCCGCTCCCCCGAGCCCCTGCGGGCCTGCCGGAACTGTCTGGGCAGTGCGGGGCTGCGCATGCCGCACGAGCAGCGCACCCGGCGCGACTTCCGCGAACCGCAGCGGCGCGCCACCGAGGACCTCACCGATTACGGGTTCCTGGCCCTGCTGGACCGTACGCCCCACGCGGACGACGGCTGTGCCGTGGACAGCCCGGAGGAATGGCGCGCCCGCCTTCGCGAGACCGCCGGCAGCGCGGGCCGGGCGCCGTCCGGCTCCGCCGGCCCTCACATCCACCACACCCCGAAGGGGACCTGATGCGTTGTCTGGTGACCGGCGGGTCCGGTTTCATCGGCCGTCACGTGGCCCGCCGCTGCCACGACGAGGGCCACGAGGTCCTCGTCGTCGACACCCGGTGGACGCCCGACGACCCTTTTCCCGGCCGGGCGTTGAGCGTCACCGCGCGACGGGAGGTGCGCGAGCTGTTCGCCTCCTGGCGGCCGGACACGGTCATGCACCTGGCCGGGGTCGCCGACGCGCGTGCCGTGCTGGCCGACCCGGTGACCGCGATGGACATCAATGTCACCGGCACCACGGTGGTGCTCGACGCGTCGGCCGCCTGCGGGGTCTCCCGCGTCGTCCTCGCGGGCAGCTGCTGGGTGTACAACGCGATGCGTGTGGAGGCCATCGACGAGGACGAGCCCTTCCTGCCGACCGGCGCGGGTCACTTCTACACCACCTCGATGATCGCCAAGGAGCTGCTGGCCCGGGACTACGCCCGGCTGCACGGCCTCGATTCCACGGTGCTGCGCTACAGCCCGGTCTACGGCCCCGGCATGTGGCCCGGGCTCGTCGTCTCGGCCTTCCTGCGGGCGGCGGCCGAGGGCAGGGAGCTGACCGTCTTCGGCGACGGCTCCGAACGGCGCGCGTTCCTGCACGTCCACGACCTCGCCGACGCCTTCCTGCGGGCCACGGCCCCGGTCGCCGCGGGCGAGGTCTACAACCTGGAGGGGCCCGAGATCCTCACCACGCGGGAACTGGCCGAGCGGGTCTCGGCCCTGTTCGGCGGGGTGCCCATCGTGCACCGCGAGGAGCCGGCCCGGCGCGGTGAACTCGTCTACTCCCAGCGCCTGGTCTCCACCGCCAAGGCCCGCCGGCAGCTCGGCTGGACCCCCCGGATCACCATCGACCAGGGGCTGCGCATGCAGCTGCGGGCCGGCGAGGGCAGCGCGGCGGAGGTGAGCGGCCGGTGAGGCCCGCGCGCGTGGTCCCCGTACGGCCCGACTTCCGCGACGCGGACATCGAGGACGTGCTCGCCGCCGTGCGCACCAGTCTGACGACCGGGCAGCTCACGCAGGGCGCGCAGGTCGAGGCGTTCGAGCGGGAGACGGCCCGCTGCTGCGGTGTCCGGCACGCCGTGGCCGTCGCCTCCGGTACGGCCGCCCTGGTGTGCGGGCTGCGGGCACTGTCCGGCGAGGGCGGCGGCGAGGTGCTGGTCCCGGCCAACTCCTTCTACTCGTCGGCCGCCGCTCCCCTGCTGGCAGGGCTGCGGGTCCGGCTGACGGACGTGGACGCCGGCACGCTCGCGCCCGGGGTACGGGACCTGGAGCGGGCCGTGACCGGCGCGACCACGGGGGTGCTGCTCGTCCACATGGGCGGCATGATCACCCCGGACGTCGAGGCCGTCGCCGCCTGGTGCGCGCGCCGCGGGCTGTGGCTGTTCGAGGACTGCGCCCACGCCCACGGCAGCCGCCTGGGCGGGCGGCACGCCGGGACCTTCGGCGCGGCCGGGGCGTTCTCCTTCTACGCGACGAAGGTCCTCACCTCCGCCGAGGGCGGCATGGTCATCACCGACGACGACGAACTCGCCCGGCTCGTACGCCTGTACCGCAACCTGGGCAAGCCGGAACCCTGGCGCAGCTACCACACCGTGCTCGGTGAGAACGCGCGGATGAGCGAACTGCACGCCGCCGTCGGCAGGGTGCAACTGCGCCGTCTCGATGCCTTCCTGACGGCCCGTGACCGTGTTGCCCGGCGCTACACCGCCGGGCTGGCCGGCCTGCGCGGGGTACGCCCCCTGCTGCCCCAGCACTCCCCGGCGAGCTGGTACAAGTACGTGGTCGTCCTGGATCCCGGGACCGACCGGCAGCGGCTGCGCGCCCTGATGCGGGAGGAGGGTGTGCAACTCGGCGGTGAGATCTACGAGTTGCCGCTCGATGCCCAGCCGGTGTTCCGGGGGCGGATCCCGGCCGGGGAGCATCCTGTCGCCACGGACCTGTGCGCCCGGCACATCTGTCTGCCCCTGCACACCCGCATGAGCGACGCCGACGCCGACGCCGTCCTGCGCGCCCTGGAGGCGGCCCTCGCGGACCCGGACGTGACCCCGCCCCCACGGCACTGACGGAAAGGGGACCCCTGTGCCCGCCCTGTCACCGCAAGAGCTCTACCTCTTCGACACCACCGGATTCCTGCTCGTGCCGGGCCTGTTCAGCGCGCCGGAGGTCGCCGGTTTCCGCGCGGAACTCGACCGGCTCCGCCCGGTCGACCCCGGCTTCGCCAACACCCTGCGCTACGACGGCCTGCCGGGCGCCAGTGAGCTGTTCGCCCGGCTCGGGCGGGACGGCCGCATCGTCGGCCGGGTGCGCGAGGTCGTCAACCAGCCGCTGCGCATCCTGGAGGGCTACGCGCTGCGCCGCGGTCCGGACAGCGTGCTGTACCTGCACGGCGGCAGCTCCGAACTCCTCGACCTCGGCGGCGGGACCGTGGGCCGCGACCTGTCGATCACCCACACCTACCACGACGGCAAGCTGTTCTGCCCGTACGTGAAGGCCCTGGTGTACCTCAGCGAGATCCGCTCCCGGGAGGACGGCTCGTTCTGCTACATCCAGGGCTCGCACAAGGCCAACTTCCCGCTGCTGCGCCCGCGCGCGGAGCGCGGCGCGCGCACGTCGCTGATCGACGAGGGCTTCCCGACCCTCAGCGACCTGTTCGTGGGCGCGGGTGACCTGCTGCTGCTCAACGAGGCGCTCATGCACGGAACCCGCCGCAAGCGCACCCCCGGTGACCGGGCGCTGGTCGCCTTCGGGTACGGACCGACCTACATGGCCGACTGGCGCGAGCTGGACGGCGAGACCGGCGACCTGCGCGGCACAGGGTACGTCGACCACGACGTCGAAGAGGACTTCGTCCGCTGACAGTACGGCCGTTGTGCCCGGCCGGGTTCCGCCCACCACGACCGCGAGACGCCCCCGCACCCGTCCGGTGCTCCCCGACACGATTGCAGGTACGCAGAGATGACGCAGGACTCCATCGCCGGAGGCCGTCCGGGCCGCCGCCCGTGGGAGGAGTACCTGGACGCCGCGGGCCCCTTGCTCGCAGCCATGGGCGACCAGGTGCAGCAGCTGATCACCGAACTCGACGAGGTGCGGCGCGAGGGCGCCGCGGTCTTCCTGGCGGGCAACGGCGGCAGCGCCTCGGCCGCCTCCCATCTCGCGCAGGACCTCCTCAAGGGCACCTGCGCGGAGGGGAACCCGCCGCTGCGGGCCGTCTCCCTCACCGACAACCTGTCGATGCTCACCGCCTATGCCAACGACTGCGGTTACGAGAGGGTGTTCGTCGAGCCGCTGCGGCTGCTGGCCCGCCCCGGCGACCGGCTGCTGGTGATCAGCTGCTCGGGCACCAGCCCCAACGTGGTGGCGGCGGCGCGGTGGGCCAAGGGGGCGGGGCTGCGGGTGATCGCGGTGACCGCGGGCACCGGCGGCGTCCTGCGCGATCTCGCGGACACGGAGGTCAACACCCCCACCAAGGACGTCGGCATGGCCGAGGCCATGCACAGCATGATCTTTCACTTCGTCACCCAGTCCCTGCGGGACAACAGCGACAACTCCCCGCGGCCACCCCAGAGTTGATCCGAGGAAACCTCCGCGCCGAAAGGGCTTCCCGCATGCGTGCAGCAGTGCTCCACGGCCCCCGCGACCTGTCCGTCGAGAACGTCCCCGAACCGGAGCCGCCCGAGGGCTGGGCCCTGGTCCGCGTCGCCTACAACGCGATCTGCGGCAGCGACGTCTCCCTGTACAACGACGTGTGGCACGGCTCCGCCCTGCCGGCCGTACCGGGCCACGAGTGGAGCGGTACGGTCGTCGAGGCCCGCGGCCCCCTGGTGTCCCCCGGAGACAAGGTGGTCGGTGACATCGCGCTGACCTGCGGGCACTGCCCGTGGTGCCGCAGAGGGCAGCCGGTGATGTGCCCCGGGCTGCGGGAGTTCGGCTTCACCGACCCGGGCGGCTGCGCCGAGTACATCGCCGTCCCGGAGACGCATCTGGTGCGACTGCCGCCGGACACCGATCTGCTGACGGCCACCCAGGCCGAGCCGCTGGCCGTGGCCCTGCACGCACTGGACCGGGTACGGCTGGAGGCCGGGGAGACCGTCGCCGTGCTGGGCTGTGGCGGCATCGGCCTGAACCTGCTGCAGGCGGCGCGGATGTCCGGCGGCTGCGTCGTCCTGGCCGTCGACCCGATCGAGCGGCGGGCCGCCGTGGCGGCCTCCCTGGGCGCGCGGACCGTGCTGTCCGGCGAGGAACAGGTCACGCGGTGGATCGAGGACGTGGGCCCCGCGGGGCTGCCGGATGTCGTCCTGGACGCCTGCGGGGAGCCGGAGGCGATCCGGCTGGCCGGGGAACTCGTGCGGCCCGGCGGCCGGGTCGGGCTGATCGGCTACCGGGTCGGCAAGCGGGTCGAGGTGCCGTCCGCGCAGTGGCCGCTCAAGCTCATGTCGACGATCGGGGTCATGGGGCCGGGCCGGTTCCTGCGCCGGGCCGCGGACCTGGTCGCGCGCGGGGCCCTGCGCACCGACCCGGTCATCACCCACGTCCTGGGGCTGTCGGAGGCCGACAAGGCGTTCCGGCTCGCCGGCCGGCGCGACCCGGACGTGATCCGCGTCGCGATCCGTGCCGACCGCTGAAGCCGGGGGGAGGGCAGCGCGCGTGACCGAGGTGCGTACGGATCCGCTCACCGGCCTCACGGTGGCGGTCAACGGCCGCCGCCAGGGCCGGCCGCGTTCCCGGGGCGAGGACTGTCCGTTCTGTCCGGGCGGGACCGAGGCGCCGGCGGACTACCGGGTCCGGCGGTTCCCCAACCGCTGGCCCGCCCTGGACGGGGGCCGGTGCGAGGTGCTGCTCCACTCCCCCGAGCACGGCGCATCCTGGGCCACCATGGGTATCCAACAGGCCCTGACGGCCGTGGAGTTGTGGGGCGAGTGCACTGCGGAGCTCGGTGCGCGGCCCGATGTGGCCTACGTCCTGCTCTTCGAGAACCGGGGTGCCGACGCGGGTGCGACCGTGGACCATCCGCACGGCCAGGCGTTCGCCCTGCCGGACGTCCCGCACGCCCCAGCGGCCCAGTTGGAGCGCAGCCGCCTCCTCGGCCGCTGCCCGCTGTGCGAGGAGCCCGCGAAGGAGCTGGTGGTGGCCGAGGAGGGCGGGTGGCGGGCGTGGGTCCCCGAGGCGCCGCTGTTCCCGTACGCGCTGCGGCTGGCGCCGCGCGCCCATGTGCCGGATCTGCCGGGGGTGACGGCGGGCGGGCTGCGGGAGCTGGCCGGGCTGCTCACGACCGTCTTCGGCCACGTCGACGCGCTGTTCGGCCGGCCCGCCCCGTATCTGCTGTGGGTGCGTCAGCGCCCCACCGACGGCGGGCGGTGGCCGTGGGCGCACCTGTATCTGGAGGTGAACGTGGTCTGGCGGGCTGCCGGGGTGCCCCGTTACCTCGCCGCGGGGGAACTGGGCAGCGGGATGTACTTCACGCCGCTGGAGCCGGAGCGCGCCGCCGAGAGGCTGCGGGGATCGTGACGGCCTCACGGCGGCTCGGGTCCCGGTCAGGAGTGGCGGGGTCGGGCGGCCAGTTCCTCCAGCTGGTCCACGAGGAGGGCGATCGGGTCCGGCGGGACCTGCCGGCGCACGGCGCGGGCCGCGCGGCGGCCGATCTCCTGCCACTCGTCACGGCGCTGCCAGGCCCGTTCCAGGGCATCGTCGAGGCAGGCGGCGACCGGGGCGGCCGCGACGAAGCCGGTGACCCCGTCCTCGATGAGCTCGGCGTTGCCCGCCACGTCGCTGACGACGGCGGGCCGGCCGCAGAGCATCGCCTCGACGATGACGGTGGGCAGGCCCTCGGCCCGCGAGCACAGGACCAGGCCGTGGTGCTCGCGCCAGATCGCCTCGACGTCCGTGGTCCAGCCGGCGAACTCGACGCCGCGCAGGCCGAGCCGGTCGCGCAGGCCGCGCAGCACCCACGCGTGGGAGCCGGTGCCGAACAGGGAGACGGTCAGGGGGCGTTCACGCCACTTGGGCCGGGCGAGGACCTCGAAGAGCACGTCCTGGCCCTTGCTGATGGGGTCGAGGCGGGCGGGGCAGGCCAGCCTGAGGGGTTCGGCCGTCGCGGGCCAGGGCGGGGCGGCGGCGTAGTCCACCTTGAAGTGGCAGCGCACGACACGGGCGTTGGGCAGGTCCGTGCCGATCTGGCGTTGGGTCAGTTCGCGGTTGGCCTCGGAGACGAAGACGGCGGCGCGGGCCGCGCGGTACGCCACGGCCAGCCGCTGTGCCACGTCGTCCGCCGGCCACTCGAAGTCGGCGGCGGAGTTGGAGTAGGCGACGTAGGGGAGGCCGCGCGTCCGGCACTCCTCCATCCAGCCCAGCCCCTCGTAGTTGTCGCCCTGGGAGATGACGACCAGGTCGGGGCGGACCTTGTCCAGGGTGCTCGACTGCCGCTCGGACCAGGGGAGTTCGTGGATGGGCCGCAGGTCGTGGGGAGGCTTCTCCCAGCGGCGGTGCACCGTGCATCCGGCCCGCTCGACGGCGGCGAGCTCGGCGGGCACCTCGTCCCAGCCCTTGACGCACGCGTGGATCTCGGCGCCCCGGTCCGTCCAGCAGCGCGCGGCGAGCGCCCAGTTCGTCTCGCTGGGGCCCCACGGCGCCGTTTCGTTCGCCGACACGATGAGAATGCGGAGTCGTGCTCGATCGGCGGTGCCCATTCTCGCATGGCCTCCATTCCGGCTCCCCGGGAGCCTGAATGACCATAACAGCGGAAGCGGGTACGCGGAAGTGCGGTACACGGCAACGGAATTCGGCCCGGCCGAAAATGCCACGGGCGGGCCCGGCACATTCTTCCTGGACCGGGACGGCACCGTGAACGTGAAGCCGCCCGACGGGCAGTACGTCACGTCCCCGGGGGAACTGGTGCTGCTTCCGGGCGCGGCCGAGGCCGTGCGCCGGCTCAACGCCGCGGGGCGGCGCGTGGTGCTGGTGACCAACCAACGGGGCGTGGCCAGGGGCCTGATGACGCGCGAGGACGTGGCCGCGGTGCACCGGCGGCTCGCCGAAATGCTGCGGGCCGGCGGGGCGTTCCTGGACGCCTGCTACATCTGTCCGCACGAGGTGGGCCGGTGCGGCTGCAGAAAACCGCTGCCGGGACTGCTCCGGGCGGCCGCGCGGGATTTCCCGGACATCGATCCGGCGCATTCCGTCATGATCGGTGATTCGGAGTCGGACGTGCTCGCCGGAAAGGCCGCGGGCACCGCGACCGTCCGTATCGGCCGCCCGGCGGAAAACGCCGGACAGACCGCGGCGGACCTTGTGGCGGCGGATTTGTGGACGGCCGTCGATCTTTTGCTCACGTCCCGTCGGCGGCCGCGACGGCGCGGCCCCGCAGACCCGCGGAGAGGTGATGGCGTGTGAAGGTTCTGGTGACCGGCGGTGCCGGTTTCATCGGCAGTGCGGTGGCCTGCCGGCTGCTTGAGGAAGGGCATCGGGTCGTCGTCCTGGACGATCTGTCCACCGGGTTCGCCGACGCCGTCCCGCGCGGGGCCGCGTTCGTGCGGGGTTCGATGTCCGAGGCGGCCGGAGTCCTTTCCGGGCAGGGCCCGTTCGACGCGGTGCTGCATCTCGCGGCGCGGGCCCTGATCGACGATTCGGTGCGCCGTCCCGAGCGTTTCTGGCGCAACAACACGGTGGAGAGCCTGACCCTGCTGGACGCGGTGCTGCGGGCGGAGGTCGGCCGGCTGGTGTTCTCGTCCACGGCGGCGGTCTACGGGCAGCCGGACCGGGTGCCGATCGAGGAGAGCGCGCCCACGGTGCCCGCCAATCCCTATGGGGCGTCGAAGCTCGCCGTCGATCTGGCGCTGGAGGCGTACGCCCGGGCTCACGGGCTGGCCGCGGTGAGTCTGCGCTACTTCAATGTGGCGGGCGCGCTGGGGGAGTTCGGTGAGCGGCACGAGCCGGAGACGCACATCGTTCCGCTGGCCCTGGAGGCGGCGCTGGGCGGGCGCGGGGAGTTCCCGGTGTTCGGTGACGACTATCCCACCCATGACGGCACATGCGTACGGGACTTCATCCATGTCGCCGATGTCGCGGAGGCGCATCTGGCCGCGCTGCGCGGCGCGGTGCCCGGCGAGCACCGCGCCTACAACCTGGGCAACGGCGCGGGTTTCTCGGTGCGGGAGGTGCTGGCGGCCGTGGCCCGGGTGACCGGTCGCCGCGTGCCCGCCCGGGTGGTGGCCCGGCGCCCGGGGGACCCGGCCGTCCTGGTCGCCTCCGCCGGCCGCGTCCGCCGCGAGCTCGGCTGGCAGCCGGCCCGCCCGGCCCTCGACGGGATGATCGAGGACGCGTGGCGGTTCCACCGGGCCAGGCCCTCATGACGGACACAGCATGACGGACACAGCATGACGGACGAGGAGATGACGGATATCAACTGCCGGAGCGGCCCTCGGGTCCGCTACCGTACATCCCACAGGATCCGGGCAAGTTCTCCGATGTCGGTGATGCCGGACAGATCCGTCGGGACCTCCTCCAGCACGTCGAAGTCGTGCAGGAACGTGAACATCAGCATGTCCTCGGCGAAGCTCTCCGGCACCTGCCACTGGGCCCCGTCGAGCAGCGCGGCGAGCAACTCGCGGTCCGCGCGGAAAGCGTTGAGGTGCAATTGGACGAGGCTGTACCGGGGGTCTCCCGCGTACACGTCGGTGAAATCGATCAGACCGGTCACCAGCTCGCTCTCCGTATCGACGAAAAGGTTGGTGCCATGCAGATCGCCGTGCACGAATACCGGTTCCAGGCCGTCGAGCAGGGTGTCGACGTCGGGGAGGAAATCCTCCACCTTGTCCAGCAGCCGGTCCGAGAGATATCCCCATTCCCGGTGGTCCGCCACGGTGGCCGCGCGGCGTTCCGTCAGCAGCTCGGCGAAGACCGGGGAATCCGGTCGCAGCGCTCTGGATCCGGTCAGCGGAACGGAATGCAGCCGGCGCAGCACCGCACCGAAACGCCGCGCCAGGGTCAGCTGCGTCGGCCGGTCCGCGCGCGCGGACGCTTCCCGCCAGGTGATGCCGGAAGCGGTCGCCATCACCAGGAACGGCCACGGCCAGCCACTGCTGCCCGGATACAGCTCGCCCCGTCCCAGCAGCGGCGGAACCGGCAGATCCTGGCCCGCCAGCACCTCGTACGCCTCCGACTCGGCGGCATGGCTCTCCGGTCCGCACCAGTGCTCGCCGTAGAGCTTGACCACCGCGCCGGTGTCGGCGATCAGCACCGGGTTCGTGCTCTCCCCCGGGATCCTCAAGGCCCGCGGGGCGGCCAGGCCCGCCAGGTCCAGCGCGCGCCGTCCCCAAGGCTCCCAGAATTCCGGATCGTTCCGCAGTTTCGCGTAGGTCTCTTCCGAGGTGATTTCACTCGGCTGGGCGGGGTAATTCTCCGGCACGGCAGGTCCCCGGTTTCTCTGCGTGTGATGATGCCTGTCGAATTCGATTCAGGATAACATGGCCGACCGACCGGGCAACGGTGAACTCCGGCCATTTACCCCATCGTTGTGAGGAGTGGCATTGAGCGTCGACGGCACTTCGGCCCGAACTGCCGCGTCATCCCTTGCTGTTCTCCGCCGGATCGGCCCGTATTTACGGCCGGTGTGGCGCCCCGTCGCCGGGGCCGCCGCTGCCACGCTGGGGGCTCTGCTGTGCGGGCTCGGCATTCCTCTGGTGGTGCAGCGCATCGTCGACGGGCCGCTGCGCTCCGGCGATTTCGGACGGCTGCCGCAGCTGGTCCTGCTCGTCGCCGTGCTGGGAGCCGCGGAAGCGGGGCTGTTCTGGGCGCGCCGCAAACTCATCGCCCGTCCCACCGCGCTGGTGGAGTCCCGGATGCGGGCCGACCTCTTCGCCCATCTGCTGCGGCTGCCCGTCGCCTTCCACGACCGCTGGCAGTCCGGCCAGCTGATGTCCCGCGCGGTCAACGACCTGGTGACCCTGCGCAAGTACCTGGCCTTCGCGGCGGTCTTCCTCCTCGTCAACTCCCTGACCCTGGTGGCGGGTCTGGGCATCCTGTTCACCATCGCGCCCGCGCTCGCCCTGGTCGGCCTGGCCGGTGCCGCGCCGCTGCTGCTGGTCTCCTACTTCTACGAGACGCGCTACAAGGTCGTCGCCCGCCGCGCGCAGGACCAGCTGGGCGACCTCACCACCGTCGTCGAGGAGACGATGCTCGGCACGCGCGTCATCAGGGCGTTCGGACGCTCCGCGGAGCGCACCCGGACCTTCGTCGAACAGGCCCGCCGGCTGCGCTCGACCGAACTGCGCATCGTGCGCATCCTGGGGGCGCTGTCGACCGCGCTCCTCGTCCTGCCCGAACTCGGCATCGCCGGCCAGCTCGCGGTGGGCAGCTGGGGCATCGCCGACGGCCGGCTGACCCTCGGCCAGCTCGTCGCCGCGATCACGGTCAGCACGTATCTGCGCTGGCCGACCGAGTGCATCGGCTGGGCGCTGTCGGAGACCAGCACGGCCGCCGCGGCCTGCGACCGCTACTGGGAGATCAGGGACTGCCCGCCGGCCGTCACCGACCCCGCCCGGCCCGTGTCCCCGGTCCGCCCCGCGCGGGGCAGGCTGCGCTTCGAGAACGTCCACTTCCAGTACCCGGGGCGGACCGGCCCGTTGCTGCGCGGCGTCGACCTGGAGGTACGGCCCGGCGAGACGATGGCGCTCGTCGGCGCCACCGGATCGGGCAAGACCACCCTGGCCTCCCTGGTCCCCCGGCTCGCGGACGTCACCGCCGGCCGCGTGACCGTCGACGGCGTGGACGTAAGGGACATGCCGCTGGCCGAGCTGCGGGCGATGATGGGCTGCGCCTTCGAGGACGCGCTGCTCTCCTCCGCCTCCGTCCACGAGAACGTCGCCCTCGGCGCCCCGGCCGCCTCCCCCGCCGACGTCCGCGAGGCCCTCCGGGTGGCCTGCGCCGAGGAGTTCGTCGACGCGCTGCGCCCCCACGGGCCGGGCACCCGCGTCGGGGAACGCGGCATGTCCCTGTCCGGGGGACAGCGGCAACGGCTCGCCCTCGCCCGCGCGGTGCTCCCCCGTCCCGTCCTGCTCGTCCTCGACGACCCGCTGTCCGCCCTCGACCTGCACACCGAGGCGGAGGTGGAACGGGCGCTGCGCGGGGTGCTGCGCGATGCCACGGCGCTCGTGGTGGCGCACCGGCCGAACACCGCGCGCATGGCGGACCGGGTCGCGGTCCTGGCCGACGGCCGCATCCTCGCCGTCGGCACCCACCGTCGGCTCCTGGACTCCTGCGCGCACTACCGCGCCCTGATGGCGACCCCCGGACGGTGACCCGTGAGCGAGACGACGTGCGCGAAGTCCCCCGGGTCCGCCGGGGCCCCCGGGCACACGGCGGACCTCGCCGGCGCCCTCGCCGCCGAGGACGCCCCTGTTCTCGACAAGGCCACCCAGGCGCGTGTCCGCGCCCGTTCCCGGCGGCTGCTCGGCTCGCTGCTGCGGCCCTGGCTGTCCCGGTCCCTGCTGGCGCTGGCGGCCCTGGTGGCCGAGAACCTCGGGCAGTTGGCCGGCCCCCTGCTGATCGCCCGGGCCATCGACGTAGGGGTGCCGACGGCGGTCGCTGGGCGGCCGGGGGCCCTCGTGTGGTGCGTGGCCGGGTTCACCGCCTGCGGTCTGCTCGCCGCCGGCGCGCGCTACGGCTTCTTCCGGCTGTCCGGCAGCGTCGGCCAGTCCGTCCTGCTGGAGCTGCGCACCCGTATCTTCGAGCACGCGCAGCGCCTGCCGGTCGCCTTCCACGACGCCTACACCTCGGGCCGTGTGGTCTCCCGGCTCACCTCGGACGTCGACGCGGTGCGCGACCTCGTCGAGACGAGCCTGGACGGTCTGCTGACCTCGCTGCTGTCGGTGGGCGGGATCGCCGTCCTGCTGCTGTGGCTGGACCTGCCGCTGGCCCTGGTCGTCCTCTCCTCGGCCGTCCCTCTCGTGCTGATGACCCGCTGGTTCCGTGAGCGGTCGCGGCAGGCGTACCGCAGGGCCCGCAACACCGTCGCGGAGATCCTGGTGGAGCTGGGCGAGACGCTCGGCGGCATCCGGGCCGTCCAGGCGTTCCGCGCCGAGGCCCGCGCGGCGGCACGGATGAACCGGCTCAACGACGACTTCCGCGACGCGCACACCGACGCGCTGCACGTGGTGGCCCGCTACACCGCGGGCGTCCGCCTGCTCGGCAACGCCTCTCTGGCCCTGGTCCTCGCGATCGGCAGCTGGCGGATCGCGAACGGCACCCTGCCGCTCGGCGTGCTGACCGCCTTCCTGCTCTATCTCCGCAAGTTCTACGATCCGTTGGACGAGCTCGCGACCTTCACCAACAAGTACGCCGCGGCCGCCGCGGCCCTGGAGAAGATCTCGGGCTTCCTGGCCGTACGCTCGTCCGTGCCCGAACCGGCCGCCCCCGCGTTCCTCGCCGCCGACCGGCCGGAACGGGGCCGGCTGCGGCTCCGCGACGTGGAGTTCCGTTACGCGCCTACGGGCCCGCTCGTCCTCCCGCGCCTGGATCTGACGGTTCCCGCGGGGCAGACCGTGGCCGTCGTCGGCGAGACGGGCGCCGGGAAGTCCACCCTGGCCAAGCTCGTCGCCCGTTTCTACGACCCGTCGGCCGGAGCGGTGCTGCTGGACGGCGTGGACCTCAGGGATCTCGCGGAAGCGGACCTGCGCCGCGAAGTGACCCTTCTGACCCAGGAGAACTTCCTGTTCAGCGGGACAGTGGCGGAGAACCTCGCACTGGCCCGGCCCGACGCGGCCGAGGCCGACCTCCACGCCGCCGCGGCCGCCGTCGGCGCACACGCCTTCATCACGGCCCTGCCCGACGGCTACGCCACACAGGTCAGCAAACGCGGCAGCCGCCTGTCGGCGGGCCAGCGCCAGATGGTGGCCCTCACCCGCGCCTTCCTGGCCGACCCGACCGTGCTGCTGCTGGACGAGGCCACCTCCAGCCTGGACATCCCGACGGAACGCGCCGTGCAGACCGCCATGGCCAAGGTGCTCGCCGACCGCACGGCCCTGATCATCGCGCACCGGCTGTCGACCGTCCTGGCCGCCGACCGCGTGCTGGTCATGGAGTCCGGCCGTATCGTGGAGGACGGACCGCCCGGTCAACTCATCGACGCCTCGGGGCCGTTCAGCCGTATGTATCGCACATGGATCTCGACGGTCGACGACGGGCCGCCGCCCGGGAAGTGACGCCGTCCGGAAAGTTCCGGAAAGTGATGTCGCCGGGAAGTGATCAGGAAGGTTCGGCACCCCGATGCTCCACCTCGTGACCGGCGCTCCGGGCGCCGGGAAGTCCACGGTGATCGCGCACCTGGCCGCGTACCCGTTCACCGCCGTCGACTTCGACGAGCTGATCGGCCCCGTCGGCAGCCTGCTGGGCATGGACCTCACGTCCGCCTCGGCCGGCCTGGCGTGGCCCGGATACAACAGGCTGTGGGCGAGGATCATCGCCTTGATGCTGCGGTCCGGCAGGCCCGTGCTCGTCATGTGCCCGCTGTCACCAGACGAGTGGGCCCGCGCGGCGTCGGACGTCGCGGGCCTGCCGGAGCCGCTGTGGGCGCGGCTCGACTGCGACGGGGCGGACAGGCGGGCACGGCTGGCCGCTCGTGGCTGGGACCGCGAGCAGATCGACAACGCGCTGGGGGACGCGGACGAGCTGCGCCGCGTCATCGGCCGGGCGTTCACCACCAGCGGCCGCGGTCCCGCCGAGGTGGCGGCGGACCTGGCGGGGTGGGTCGGAGAGGCCCCAAGAAAGACCCCAAGAATTCGCACAGATATGTGATAAATTCCCCCCATATCCCTCCGACAGCTCTGCCGTCCGTTCCGGGCGCCCGCAAAGCCCAGAACGGAATTTTCGAGTGGTTCAGCTCACCCAGCCTGTCAACGATCCCTCCGCTGCCCCTGGTGAGGAGTCCCTGGGGCACGGGCTCAAGCAGCGCCATCTGACGATGCTGGGGCTGGGCGGGGTGATCGGAGCCGGGCTCTTCGTCGGCTCCGGCGCCGGGATCGCCGTGGCCGGTCCCGGGATCATGCTGTCGTACCTGTTCGCGGGCGGACTCGCGATGCTCGTGATGCGGATGCTGGGTGAGATGTCCGCCGCGGCGCCGGCTTCCGGCTCCTTCTCCGTCCACGCGGAGCGGGCGCTGGGCCGCTGGGCCGGGTTCTCGGCCGGCTGGCTGTACTGGTTCCTGCTCGTCGTCGTGCTCGCCGTGGAGGCCACGGGAGCCGCCACGATCGCGAACGGCTGGCTGCCCGCGGTTCCGCAGTGGGCCTGGGTGGCGGTCTTCATGACGGTCTTCACCGTCAGCAACCTCACCGCCGTGCGCAACTTCGGGGAGTTCGAGTTCTGGCTCGCCTCCCTGAAGGTCGGGGCGATCGTCCTGTTCCTGGGGCTGGGCACCCTCGCGATCACCGGGGTGCTGCCGGACACCGCCCCGGTGGGGCTCGCGAACCTCACCGGCCACGGGGGCTTCCTCCCCAACGGCTGGGCGGGCGTCATCAACGGGATCCTGGCCGTGGTCTTCACCTTCGGCGGCCTGGAGGTCGTCACGATCGCGGCGGCCGAGTCCGACGACCCCGCCCGCTCGGTGTCGCGTGCGGTGCGCACCTCGGTGTGGCGGATCCTCTTCTTCTACATCGCGTCGATGCTGGTCATCGTCACCCTGCTGCCGTGGAACGCCGTCAGGCCCGGGGAGAGCCCGTACGTGGCCGTGCTCGACGCGATCGGTGTGCCGGCCGCCGGGCAGATCATGAACGTTGTGGTGTTCGTGGCCCTGCTCTCGGCGCTGAACGCGAATCTGTACAGCGCCTCCCGCATGGTCCACTCGCTCGCCGAGCGCGGCGAGGCCCCGCGCGGACTGCTGCGGGTCTCGCCCGGCGGGGTCCCGCGCCGGGCCGTGCTCGCCTCCGTCGCCTTCGGCTTCGTGTCCGTCCTGCTCAATCTGTTCTGGCCGGACACCGTCTTCTCCTGCATGCTCAACGCGGTGGGCGCGGTGATCCTCTTCGTCTGGGCCCTGATCGCCGTCTCCCAGCTGCGGATGCGCCGCCGTATCGAACGCGAGCACCCCGAGCGCCTGGTCCTGCGCATGTGGGCCTTCCCGTACCTGACGTGGGCGGCGCTGGCCGCGATGGCGACGGTCGTGGCACTGATGCTGACCGATGCCACGGCCCGGCAGCAGCTGCTGTGGTCGGCCGGGGCGGCGGCGGTCGTCCTGGCCGTGGCGTGGATCAGGGAACTCCGCGCACGGCGCGACACCGACATGCGCTGAAGCCCCCAGGGGCCGGCGGGCCCGCCGGCCCCTGGGGTTGCCCGGCCGGGGTTACTCGACGACCAGCTCGACCGGGATGTTGCCGCGGGTCGCCCTGGAGTACGGGCAGACCTGGTGCGCCTGCTCGACCAGCTCGCGGCCCGTCGCGGCGTCGACCGTGTCGGGCAGTTCCACGCGCAGGGTGACCGCCAGCCCGAAGCCCGCGCCCTCCTTGCCTATGCCGACCTCGGCGGTCACGGCGGCCTCGCCGAGATCGGTCTTCGCCTCGCGGCCCACCAGTCCGAGGGCACTGGCGAAGCAGGCCGCGTACCCGGCGGCGAACAACTGCTCCGGGTTCGTTCCGTTGCCGTCGCCGCCCAGCTGCGCCGGGAAGGCCAGCCGGACGTCGAGACGGCCGTCGGAACTGACGGCGCGGCCCTCGCGGCCGTGGGTGGCGGTGGCGACGGCGGTGTACAGGGCTTCCATGCGAACCATCCCTCTCGAACGATCGTGGCCGACGACCTGTGCGGTCGCCGTACCAGGAACAGTAGCCCACGATTAAGTTGTGCACAACTAAATGCCTCCCGAGCTAACCTGGGCGCATGACGAAGCCGCCGACCGAGAAGCCACCGACGGACCGACCGGGGGACGCGCCCCGCGAGGACTACCTCCGCCTGGACCTGCAGCTCTGTTTCTCCCTGAACGCCGCGTCCCGCGCGTTCGGCTCCGTCTACCGCACGGTCCTCAAGGACCTCGGTCTGACGTACCCGCAGTACCTGGTCATGATGGCCCTGTGGGAGCACACCGAGCTGCCCGTCAAACGGCTGGGCGAACTCCTCCGCCTCGACTCCGGGACGCTCTCCCCGCTCCTCAAACGCCTGGAGGCGGCCGGGCTCGTCCACCGCGAGCGCAGCGCGCAGGACGAGCGCTCCGTCCTCGTCCGCCTCACCCCGGCGGGCTCGGAGCTGCGCACGGAAGCCGCCCTCGTGCCGGTGCGGATCATCTCCGCGACCGGCCTCGACGCCCGCGAGGCCGCGGAGCTGCGGGCCACCATCGACCGGCTGACCCGCGCGCTCGACGCCGCGGCGTCCGCTACTTCTACTTCTTGAGGACGGCTTCCATGACGGACTTGGCGATCGGGGCGCCCAGCTTGCCGCCGCCGATCTCCGTGCGCGAGATGTCCATGCCTTCCGGGTCGACGAAGACGGCGACCGCGACCGGCGAGGTGCCGTCGCTCTGCTTGGCGTAGGAGACGAACCAGGCGTAGGGCAGCTTCTCGTTGTTCACGCCGTGCTGCGCGGTGCCGGTCTTGCCGCCGACGGTGTATCCGTCGATCTGCGCCTTGCGGGCGCTGCCGTCGCTGGCGGTGGCGGTGGCCTCCATCATCTCCTGGACCTTCTTCGCGGTGGCGGCGGAGACGGCCTGGGACTTCATCTTGGGGCCGAACTTCTCGATGGTGGTCAGGTCGGGGCCGCGGAGCTCGTCCACGATGTGCGGCTGCATGAGCTTGCCGTCGTTCGCGAGGGCCGCGGTGACCGCGGCCATCTCCAGCGGGGTGCTGGTCAGGCTGCCCTGTCCCATGCCGGTCAGTGCCGTCTGCGGCTTGTCGAGCTTGTCCGGGTAGAGGCTCTTGGCCGCGGCCAGGTCCCCGAAGTCCTTGTTGTAGAAGTCGGAGTTGAGCCCGAACTTCTGCGCGGTCTCGCGCATCTTGTCCTGGCCCAGCTTGTTCGCCGCGTCGAGGAAGACGTTGTTGCAGGAGATCTCCATGGCCCGCTTCATGGAGACCTTGTCGCAGGACGCGTCGCCCGCCTCGCTGCTGATCTTGTTCGTGGACAGCGGCAGCTGGTACGGGGAGGGGGCGCCGGAGGACGCGTCGACGTTGGTGACCACGCCGTTCTCGATGGCCGCGGCGGCGGTGAGGATCTTGAAGGTGGAGCCGGGCGGGTAGGTCTCGCGCAGGGCGCGGTTGTTCAGCGGCTTGTTCTTGTCCTTTTCCAGTTCGCTGAACTTCTTGCTGTTGTTGATGTCGGCGAAGACACCGGGGTCGTAGGAGGGCGTGGAGGCCATGGCGAGGATCCTGCCGGTGCGCGGGTCGATGGCGACCACCGCGCCCTTGGCGTTGAGGTCGGTCAGACCCTTGTAGGCGGCCTCCTGCGCCTTGGGGTCGATGGTGGTGATGACGTCGCCGCCGCGCGGCTGCTCCCCGGTCAGGATGTCCTTGGCGCGTTTGAGGGCGAGCCGGTCGTCGCGGCCGTTGAGGATCTTGTTGTAGGTGCCCTCCAGCAGCGAGTTGCCGATGGCCTGGGAGGCATAGCCGGTGACGGGCGCGTACATCGGGCCGTCGACGTAGGTGCGCTTGTACTTGAAGTCCGTGTCACCGCCCTCCTGCGAGCCGGTGACCGGCTTGCCGCCGACGATGATGTTGCCCCGGGGGTTGGCGAAGGCCTCGATCTTCACCCGGCGGTTGTTCTTGTTGCTCGACAACTCGTCCGCCTGCACGAACTGCACCCACGTCGCCCGGACCAGCACGGCGAAGACGAGCACCCCACAGAAGACGGCTATGCGCCTCAGCGGCTTGTTCATGGTCCTGCGCTCCTGTCTCCCTTGTGCCCGCGTCAATGCCCCCGGGCCGAACACTGCGGCCTCTGGGGATGAAGGATGTCATTTCTGTCAAAACGGTTCCAGAAGTCCGTCAAAACCCGGTGATCAGAGCCTCTTCGGGGGGCGGAAGCGGCGACGGTATTCCGCGGGGCCGACACCGAGGTTGCGCAGGAATGCGCGGCGCATGGCCTCGGGTGTGCCGTAACCGCAGCGGCGTGAGGTCTCCTCGATGCCGCTGTCCGTGGTGGTCAGCAGACGGCGGGCCTGCTCCAGCCGGATAAGCTCCACGTAACGGCCGGGTGTCATGCCGACCTCGTCGCGGAAAGCCCTCCCGAATTGGCGCGGTGACAACGCCGCACGGCGGGCGAGCGCCTCGACGGACAGGTCCTCGTCAGGGTGCTCGGTGATCCACTGCTGGACGTCGCGCAGCGGCAGGCGCTCGGCGGTCTGGGCGTGCAGATGGGTGCTGAACTGGGCCTGATCGCCAGGACGGGTCAGGAAGACGACCAGCTCACGGGCGACGGACAGGGCCGTCTCCCGGCCCAGGTCGTCGCGGACCAGATCCAGTGCCAGGTCGATGCCCGCCGTCACCCCCGCCGACGTGGCCAGTTTCCCCTCCCGCAGGAAGATCGGGTCGGGTTCGACGCGTACGGCGGGATACCGGGCGGCGAGGTGTTCGCACTGCGACCAGTGCGTGGTCGCGCGGTGGCCGTCCAGCAGTCCGGCCTCGGCGAGCAGGAACGCTCCCGTGCACACCGACACCACGCGCCCGGCCTTCGGGGCGTGCTCGCGCAGCCATCCGACCAGCCCCGGGTCCGGGCCGGGGACGCGGGTCCCCGGACCGCCGGGTACGACGAGCGTGTGCGGGGACGGCCCGTCCGCCAGCGCCAGGTCGGGGACGAGGGTGAGGCCGCTCCACGTCCGTACCGGACGGCCGTCCAAGGTGGCCGTCCGGACCCGGTACGCGTCGGGCCGGTACAGGCCGGCGCACGCGAACACCTCGACCGGGCCGGTGACATCGATGCTCTGGACACCCTCGTAGAGGACCACCAGCACGTCACGGCGCACCATCGCGGCTCCTTATGCCCCTGGGAACATCCCTGGGAACGTCCCTGGGAATCGACAGCAACTCACTTCGAGGACACAGGTGTTGCCCCGGTCAGCGCTTCGGCTGCGGCGACCGCGACATTCTGCACGAGTTCAATACCACGTTCCTGGGATTCCTGACCGCTGGAGAGGATCGCGATGCGCAGCGGGTGCCCACTGTGCTGTATTTCACCGACGCTGTTGATGTCCCACAGGCCTGTGGCGGTACGCGGAAGCCAGCCGTTCTTCAGGACACAGGAGGTGTTCGCGTCGGCCGCTGCGGATATCCCCCACCGTTGATCGGCATCGATGCGGCCCATCAACGTGCGAATGTACTGCCGGGCGGAGGGGGTGAGGGGAGAGTCGTCGCCCACAGCCCTTTCGAGCAGGGTGAGCTGATCGACAGCGGTGGTCTGGGTCAGTCCCCAGTCGTAACCGCTACCGGCGACGGTCTGACTCAGACCGAAGGCTTTGTTGGCCGCCGTCAGCCCCGCCGAGCCGCCGATTTCGCTCCACAGCGCGGTGGCTGCGTCGTTGTCGCTCTCCTGCACCATCTTCTCGGCCAGTTCCCTCTGGCCACCGGTCAGCGGCGTGCCGTGGGCCCGGTACAGCAGGGCCGCGAGGATGTCGAGTTTCACGATGCTCGCGGTGTCGTAGCTCCAGCGGCCCGTGTGGTAGTCGGCGGTCGCGCCCGTCTTCATGTCCCGCACGGCCACGGCGTACGAGCCGCGCACCGGAATTCTCTCCAGGGCACAGCGCAGCGCGGTGGCGGGGTCCGCCGGTTCTCCGCCGCTTCGCTGTCCGTCCGACGGGTCCGTCGGCGGTGCGGAAGGCTCCAGAACAATGGGCTGTTGGGGTCCGGCCAGCGGCCTTCTGTTCCAGGACGTGATTTTCCAGAGCGCGAGACCGCAGACCACGGTCACCGCGACGGGGAGAACGATCCAGCGCCAGCCTTTCATCGACCGGGGCCGGCCTGTCTGACATTGCATGTATTGCTGATCTCCGTCGAACCGGATACGAGGTCGGGAGTCACCGTAACCACGGCGGAGAGCACCGGAAGCCGGGCAGAACTCCATTCCGCGCAGCACGTCCGAATACGTGGGAAACACGTCCCGGTTTCCGCCCTGGTTTCTGTCCCGGTTTCTGTCCCGGCGTTCCGCGGGTTGATCTCGCCGGGTGACACCCCCGTGTCCTCCCGTTGTCCGCGCGCGTTCGCCCGTACAAGCACAACGTGCGCCGTGCCGGTCTCGCACAGTCCGCGCGGAGAAATGCCGAAAACCGTCGGAAGAGTTGACCGTTGAGCGAGCACGACGTAGTGGTGACCGGCCTGGGGCTGGTCACACCGGCCGGCGTGGGCGTGCCCGCCACCTGGGAGGGCCTGCTCTCCGGCGACCCGACGGCAGCCACCGATCCGGAACTGGCCGGGTTGCCGACCGACTTTTCCTGCCGGGTGCCCGGATTCGACGCGTCCGCCCTCCTCGGGTCGCGGCTGGCCGCACGGCTGGACTCGTTCACGGCCATGGCGGTGCTCGCCGCGCGTGAGGCGGTCGCGGACGCGGGTCTGGAACCGCGCGAGTGGGATCCGACGCGGGTCGCGGTGGCCGTCGGGACCGGTACGGCGTCCCTGGAGAAGTACGTCGACGAGATCGTGAAGGTCGCCGAGGGGCGGCACCTGCTGGTTTCTCCACTGGTGCTGCCACGCAGTATTCCCAGCATGGCGGCCGGCGAGATCGGGCTCGACCTCGGGGCGCGCGGCCCGAACCTGGTCACCAGCACCGCGTGCGCCTCGGGTGCCACCGCGATCGGCACCGCCCTGATGATGCTGCGCACCGGGGCGTGCGACGTTGTCGTCACCGGGGGTGCGGAGTCCATCTGCTCACGGCCGGCAGTGGTGTGTTTCGGGCAGTTGCGGGCGCTCTCCCGCCGCTGTGCGGAGCCCGAGCGGGCGTCGCGGCCGTTCGACGCGGACCGGGACGGGTTCGTGCCCGGCGAGGGGGCCGGGATGCTGGTGCTGGAGCGGAGCGGTCATGCTCGGGCGCGCGGCGCGGTGCCGCTGGCCCGGCTCGCGGGCTACGGGGCGTCCTGCGACGCGTACGACGTCACGGCCCCGTGCCCGGACGGGCGGGGAGCGGCGGAGGCGGTACGCGCCGCGCTCGCCGACGCGGACCTGGAGCCGGGCGCCGTCGGGCACGTCAACGCGCACGGCACCGGCACCCGGCTCAACGACGCCGCGGAGAGCGCCGCGTTGCACCGGGTCTTCGGCCGGCCGCCCCCGGTCACCGCGCTCAAGGGGGTGCTCGGGCACGCGGTCGGCGGGGCCGGGGCGATCGAGGCGGCGTGCACCGTACTGTCGCTGCGCCACGGGGTCGTTCCGCCGACGGCCAATCTGGAGTGCCCCGACCCGGAGCTCGATCTGGATGTGGTGGCCAAGGTGCCACGTCAACTGCGGCTGGAGGCCGCGGTGTCGACATCGTTCGGCTTCGGCGGCCAGAACGCCGCGCTCGTCTTCACGGCGGTGTGACCAGGGGCTGCCTTCGACTTGCTGTTCCCGCTTTCGACATGGAGGAGTTGGGATGTCCACGACGTACGACAGGATCGCCGGCATTCTTGTCACGGACCTCGGCCTGCCCGAGGAGGAGATCGGTCCCGATGTGGTCCTGGAGGACTTGGGCCTGCGTTCCCTGGATCTCGTCACGCTGGGCGTCGCTCTGCAGGACGAGCTGGATCTGGAGCTGGAGGACATCGACCCCGCGGAGACACTCGGCAGCTTCTGCGTCCGCGTGGAGCGGAAGCGGGAACAGCCGTGCCCCCCGCTGCCGGTACCGGCTGCTGCGCCTGAGGAGCGCGCCGCCGTCGGGACCTGACGGACTCCTTCGGCCACCGACCGCTGTGGGGCACGTGTGTGCCGACTGACCGACCTTGACGAAGGAACAGCGCATGGCTCCCGCAGTACGGAACCTGACCTTTCACGGCTACCGTTACTCGTGTCTGGTGCACGAGCAACCGGACCCCCGGCTGTCACCGGTGGTCCTGCTGCCGGGCGCGGATCAGCAGGCGGATGCGTTCGGCGGGCCCTGTCGGCTCATGACGCGCTGGGCGACGTGCGTCGGTATCGATCTGCCCGGCGGCCCGGGAGCCGATCCGCTCCCGCCACGGTACGGGCCCGGCTTCCTCGCGGACTGCGTCGCGCACACCATCGGCGAACTCGGCCTGGGGAGAGTGAACTTGTGCGGGGCATCGGCAGCCACTCCGGTGGCCTACCAAGCCGCGGTGTCGCACCCCGAGCATGTGGCGCGCGTCGCCCTGATCGGCTTCATGACCACCGCACCGGAGGAGACCGACGCGTTCGAGCGGGAGGCTCACGAGCTGCTGACGTCCGGCCGTACCCGGGAATGGGCCGGCCTGATGGTACGTCACCTGTTCTGTCACGACGCGCGCCGCGTGGTGCGCGGGCGGTCGATGCTGGTCAAGCTGTTCCTGCGGACCTATGCGAACAGCAACCGGAACGACCTCGCGCGCTACCGTCAGATGGCCGAGAGGTTCCGGCTGCACCGCGACTGGTTTCCCGGGGTGGGCCTGCCGCAGCCGGCCTTGTTCTTCACCGGTGAGCACGACCGGATCACGCCACCGGAGGAGGCCCGTGCGGCGGCCCGGCTGTGCGCGGACGCGCGGACCACGACGGTGAAGGAAGCCGACCACATGCTCTTCGCCGAGCGGATGCCGGAGACCGTCGATCTCCTCACCAGGTTCTTCTCCGGGGAGAGCCTGGAAGGTCTGCCGTACTGCGGGGACGTCGAGTATTTCGGCACCGGCGCCCGCCCGGCGGCGGCGATGCCTGGTGCGTAGCCGGTACGGGCGCTACGGCCGCCCGGACAGTGCGCCCGGCCGATCGGCGCCGGCCCGGACCGGTCGTTCACCGTGCCGGCGGTCACCGCTGCCGGGCAGCCACCAGTTCCACCGGCCCAGCAGCCGCATCAGCGCGGGGACGAGGAGCAGGCGCACGACCGTCGCGTCCAGGGCGATGGCGACGGCCACGGCGAAGCCGAACTGGCGGACGGCGGCGCTGCCGACGGTGGTGAACGACGCGAAGGCGGCGACCATGACGGCGGCGGCCAGGGTGATCGGGGTGGCGGTGCGGGACAGGGCGACGGCGACGGCCGTGGTGTCGTCGTCACCGGCGAGATGGCGTTCGCGGACGCGGCGGACCAGGAACATCTCGTAGTCCAGGGACAGTCCGAAGAGCATCACGACGGTGACCAGGGGCACGTAGTGGTTGATCACCGGATGCCCCGCGGTGCCCAGCCACGGCGCGCACACGCGCAGGATGCCGAACGTGGCCGCGGTGACCGCGATGTTGGCGGCGATCGCCTTGAGGGGAAGCAGCAGGCTGCGGAAGGCGACCGTGAGGAAGCACAGGGCGCCGACGAGCAGACAGACGGCGACCGTGACCAGGCTGTCGTCGACCACCGTGTGCTGGTCGGCGAGCGCGGCGGGGGCACCGCCGACACAGGCCCGCCGGCCGGGCGGCAGGGCGCTGGGGAGGACGTGGTGGCGCAGCCGGTCGACCAGGGACGCGGTGGGGGCGGCGTCGATCGCGCTGCGGGGCAGTACGAGGACCGCGGTCGTACCGCGCTCGTTGCCGACGGGCACGGCGGCGGCGATGTCCGGGTCGGTTGCGAGCGCGTTCATCAACGCGGGGAGTTCTTGGGGGACTTGGGTGCCGGGATGGGGCAGGGCGATCACGACGGTGGCGGCCGCGCCGGCGGCTCCTTGTGTCTCCAGGGTGTGCAGGGCGGTACCGGCCGGGGTCCCGGCGAGCGCGCCGCGGTCGAAGTCGAAGCCGGTCCGCAGCCCGGCGGCCGGCCAGGAGGCCAGGGCGAGCACGGCCAGTGCCGCGAGGGCGCAGGGCCAGGGGCGGCGCATCACCTGCCGTGCCCAGAGTTCCCAGCCGCCCGGCCGCTTCGCCCGGTCCGTGTTCCGGCCGGTGGTACGGGGCCGCCGCGTGGCCGTGACGGCGTCCGGCCACTGCGCGAGGCAGGCCGGGAGCAGGGTCACGGCGGCGAGCAGGGCCGTCGCCGTGACGGCCATCGCCCCGAGGGCGCAGCTGCGGACCAGCGGCATGCCCACCACGAGCAGGCTGGCGGCGCCGGCCACGACGGTCAGCGCGGAGTACGTCACGGTACGGCCCGCCGTCAACACGGCGGCCACAGCGGCCCGTTGCCCGTCCGCGCCTTCCGCCCGGTGCTCGCGGAAGCGCATCAGGACGAGCAGCGCGTAGTCGAGGCCGACGCCCAGGCCGAGCGCCGAGGTGGTCGCGGCGGTGAACAGGTCGACGGAGACGCCGGGGACGACGCCGAGCAGGGCCAGGGCGACGGCGACCGTGGTACCGGCGGCCAGCAGCGGCAGCGCGGCGGGCACCGGGCGTCGCAGGACGAGGAGCAGGGCCGTGCAGGCGGCCGTGACCGCGAGGGCGTCGGCCAGGCGCAGCGAGGGCGCCATTTTTTCCTGAAGCTGTGTCACGGCTGCGGTGAGGCCGAGCAGATCGGCGCTCACCCGGTGTCCGGAGACCCGGTCCGCCGTGTCCGCCAGTGCCGTCTGCTGGGCGGCCGACCGGGCCTGCCGGCGGTCCGGGGCGCCGGCGACGCCCACCAGGCGGTAGGCCGTGTGCCGGGTGTCCCCCGCCGACGGCACCGGCAGGTCGCTGACGCCGGCGATGCCCGGCTGCGCGGACAGTGCCGCCGAGGCCCGGTCGACGGTCTTGCGGAACAGCGGGTCCTCGGCGTCCAGTCCGGGCGAACGGAATACGGCGATCATCTGCTCGGCCCCGAATTCCGGGAATCCTTCCTGCACGATGCGGCCCGCCTGTGCGGACTCCGTGTCCGGCATGACGAACGACGGTACGGCCAGGGTGCCGGTGAATCCGGGGAGGAACAGTGCGGCCGCCCCGAGGAACACGGCCCACAGGGAGATCACCCACCGCCGGTGCCGCACCACGACCAGTGCGAAAGACCGGGTCAACTCCTCTTGATCAGCCCTTTTTTGACTTGCCGTCGGCTGCGTGTCCCGTGGAGCGTGACGCTGGGCGAAAAGAGTCATCACGACAGCCTTTCCAGGGTCCGCGTGGACAGCGAAATCCCCACGGCGAACCGGGGAAATACGGGAACCACAGTAGGACATGAATAGACTTCAGAAGACGCACGCACCCAGCCCCGCCGGAATTCCGACCCCGATGGAGACGCGTGAACATCCAGTCATGTCATGAGTGCCCGGTTTCCCGACGGCCGCGGGGTCTCGCCGCGGCCCTGGTGACGGCGGCGCTGGCCTGCCTCGGCGCGGCCCCGCCGCCCCTGTCCGCGGGCACGCCCGCGCCGGGTGCCGCGGGTGTGGCCCTGACCTGCCAGGGGCACACGGCCCCGGGGGAGCCCGTCGTCGTCTCGCCACCCCTGAGCGGGCAGCGGCAGCACACCACTGTGCGGGGAACGCTGCTGCTGGACCACTGTGTCTCGCCCGACGGCACGGCCGAGCGGCTGCGCTCGGCGCGGGTCGTCCTGCATGCGTCCGGCCGCGCCGACTGCTCCGGTGCCCAGCACGTCACGGGAACAGGCCGGGTGATCTGGTACCGGAGCCCGGATCGCAGTGGCAGGCCCGTCGGCACCTCCGTGCTGGGTACGGACGGGCCGGCCGGCGGCTGGTCACCCAGCGGTCCGCTGCCGGCGGTCACCATCCGCTCCGGCCCCCTGGCCGGCGGCACGGTCACCGTCGGCGCGGTGGGCACGCCGCGGATGCTCCACTGCTCCACGCGCGGCATCGGCTCGCTCGCGGGTTCCTTCTGGGCGACGGTGCGACGCTGACGGCCCCCGGCAGCGGGTGCCGGGGGCCGTGGTCGCGCCTGTGGGGTCAGCCCGAGTGGTTCGCGGGGGTGAAGGCGCGGGGGACGAGGAGGGCGGCCAGCACAGTCACGGCGGCCATGACGCCCGCGGAGACCAGGCTGGTGGTCGCGAAGGAGTCGGTGAAGGCCGTCTTCGCGGCCTGCGCGAGGTGCGCGCCGTCCTGGGGCAGGCGCTCGGCCGCCGACAGCGCTCCGGCCAGCGACTCCCGGGCCGCTTCGGCGGCGTGCGCGGGCAGGCCGTGGCTGTCGGTGGTCACCGCGCCGCGGAAGAGCGCGGCGGCCAGGCTGCCGAGGACGGCGATGCCGAGGGCTCCGCCCAGTTCGAAGGACATCTCGTCGACGGCGGCCGCGCCGCCGGCCTGCTCGGGCCGGACGGCCGCCATCAGGGTCACCGAGGAGGCGGTGAACATGGCGCCGCCGCCCGCGCCGAGCAGGACCAGCGCCCCGGCGACGGGCACGTAGCCCCTGTCGACGAGCAGGCCGAGCAGGAGTGCGCCGAGCGCGACGGTGGCGAGCGCGCCCACGATGACGGTGCGCATGCCCAGGCGGTGGATCAGGGCGGAGGCGGCCGGGGCGGCGGCCAGCAGGGCGAGCGTCATCGGCAGCAGGCGCACTCCGGCGTCGAAGGCGCTGAGCCCCTGGGCCATCTGGAAGTGCTGGGTGAGCAGGAAGAGCACGATGGCCTCGGTGGCCATGGTCAGCAGGATGGCGACGGCCGCCGCACTGAACGTCCGGTTGGTGAAGAGGCGTACGTCCAGCAGGGGTTCGTCGAGCCGGAGCTGGCGGCGGGCGAACCAGGTGAGGAGGGCGGCGCCGGCCGCCAGGGCGAGCAGGGTGCTCGGGGCGCCGATGCCGGCCTTGCCGATCTGCTTGACGCCGAAGACGAGCGCGATCACACCCGCCATGGACAGGGCCACGCTGGGGGCGTCGAGGCCCGCGTGGGCCCGGCCCGTGGACTCCGTGAGCCACAGGGCTCCCGCGATCAGGGCGATGAGGACCACCGGCACGTTGACCAGGAACGCGGCGTGCCAGTCGAAGTGCTCCATGAGGAGTCCGCCGACGAGGGGGCCCGCCGCCATGCCGCCGGCGGCCATCGCGGACCAGATGCCGACGGCGACGGTGCGTTCGCGGGTGTCGGTGAAGGCCGTGCGGATCATCGAGAGCGTGGACGGCATGATCGCGGCGCCGCCGACGCCCAGCAGGGCGCGGACGGCGATCAGCGCGGCCGGGCCGTCGGCCACGACGACGAGTGCCGAGGCCAGCCCGAAGAGGGCGAAGCCGGTGAGCAGCAGCTTCTTGCGGCCCCAGCGGTCACCGAGCGCGCCGGCGGTGACCAGGAGTCCGGACAGGACGAGCGCGTAGGCGTCCACGATCCACAGCTGCTGGGTGGCGTCGGCGCCGAGGTCCCGTACCAGGGCGGGCAGGGCGGCGTTGAGGATCGTGGCGTCCATGCCGATGAGCAGGACGGACACGCACAGGATGGCCAGCTGCAGCCAGCGCAGCCGCGAGGGGGCGGGGGTTGCCGTGGGGCTGGTCACGGCTATCTCTCCTTGAGGCACTAGAGTCGCGAATGAGACGTTCACGTCTCATTCTCTTCCCCAGGGTACATGCCTCGCTCAGGGGCGGGCCTCCTCGACGGCGACCAGCGGAAGGCTGACCTCCGGATCGTCGAGGCACTGGCCCGTGCGCAGGTCGAAGACCTGCTTGTGCATCGGGGAGGCGACGACGGGGACGCCGTCGCGGCTGCCCATGATCCCGTTCGCGATGACGTCCGCGCCGGAGAACGGGTCGCGGTTGGAGACCGCGTAGACCTCGCCCGCGGCGGTCTTGAACACCGCGGCCTCGCCGCCGCCGGGGAGGCGGACGGGGCGGCCGCGGCCGGGTTCCAGGGAGTCGAGGGCGCCGAAGTCGACGTGCCCGAAGCGGGAGAGCGCGGCCGGGTCGTCGAGGACGGCCTCCCACTCGTCCCGGTACGCCGCCACGTGCCGCTCCATCTGGGCCTCCAGCTCGGCGCAGATGCCGAGGGAGTCCTCCAGGACGACCTCCTTGACGTGGTCGAGGCCGCCGTCGATGCGCTGGATCCAGGCGGCGGTGCGCTCCAGGCGCTCGGCGGTCATGACGTAGTACATCAGGAACCGGTCGACGACCTTGAGGAGTTCGGCGGTGGACAGGTCGGTGGCCAGCAGGTCGGCGTGCCGGGGACGGGCGCCGCCGTTGCCGCACACGTACAGGTTCCAGCCCTTCGCGGTGGCGATGACGCCCACGTCCTTGCTGTGGGCCTCGGCGCACTCGCGCAGACAGCCCGAGACGCCGCCCTTGAACTTGTGCGGGGTGCGCAGGCCCCGGTAGCGCAGCTCCAGGTCGATGGCGAGCTGGATGGAGTCGCCCTGCCCGAAGCGGCAGAACCGGGAGCCCACACAGGACTTGACGGCGCGCAGCGACTTTCCGTACGCCTGCCCGGACTCGAAGCCGGCCGCCCGCAGCCGGCGCCAGATCCCGGGGAGCTGTTCGGCGCGGGCGCCGAACAGGCCGATGCGCTGCGCGCCGGTGATCTTGGTGTAGAGGCCGTGGTCGCGGGCGATCTCGCCGAGCACGATGACCTGTTCCGCGGTGATCTCGCCGCCGGCGACGCGGGGGACGACCGAATAGCTGCCGTCCTTCTGGAGGTTGGCGAGGAACAGGTCGCCCGAGTCCTGGAGGCCGGCCTGCTCGCCGTCGAGGACGTGCCCGATGCCGAGTTCGGGCGCGAGGGTGCCCAGGACGTTCGCGACGACCGGCTTGCACACGGCGCAGCCTTCGCCGCCGGTCCCGTGCTTTGCCAGCAACTCGGTGAAGGAGCACAGGCGTTCGTCCCGTACGACGCGGTAGATCTCGGAGCGGGTCAGCGCGAAGTGCTCGCACAGGCCGCGCGGCTTCTCGACGCCCCCGGCGGCGAGTTCCGCGTCGAGGACGGCCTGGAGGGAGCCGGCGCAGCCGCCGCAGCCGGTACCGGCCTTGGTGCGGCGCTTGATGCCGTCGAGGTCGGTGAGTCCGTGCTCGGCGACGGCCTGCTTCACCGCCGCCTTGGTGACGTTGTGGCACGAGCAGACGACGGTGTCGTCGGGCAGCGCGTCGGCGCCGGGTGTCCCCTCGCCCCCGCCGGGGGCGACGAAGGCCGCGGCGGGCGCGGGGAGTTCGCGTCCGACGTGCGGTTTGAGGGCGTCGTACGGAGCGGCGTCGCCGACGAGGATGCCGCCGAGCAGCTGCCCTCCGGGGCCGAGCAGCAGCTTCTTGTAGACGCCTTCGCGGCCGTCGGAGAACAGCACTTCGGCGGCCTCGCCGGTCTCGCCCGCGAAGGGGTCGCCGAAGGAGGCCACGTCGGCGCCCATCAGCTTGAGCTTGGTGGAGGTGTCGGCGCCGGTGAAGGTGAGGGAGGCGGCGCCGGCGAGCCGGTCGGCGACGGTCTCGGCCATCCGGTAGCCGGGCGCGACCAGTCCGTAAACCTGTCCGTCGGCGGTCCGGGCGCACTCGCCGACGGCGAAGACGCGGGGGTCGCTGGTGCGGCAGTGGGCGTCGACGGCGACGCCGCCGCGGGCGTCGACGGCGAGCCCGCTCTCCCGGGCGAGCCGGTCGCGGGGGCGGATGCCCGCCGAGAAGACCACGACGTCGGCGTCGATACGGTGCCCGTCGGACAGCAGCAGGCCGCGGGCGCGGCCCTCGGCGTCGGTGTCGATGCCGCGCGCGCTGACGCCGGTGTGCACGGTGACGCCCATCGATTCGATGGTGGTGCGCAGGGCGGCCGCGCCGCCGTCGTCGACCTGCAGCGGCATGAGGCGTGGCGCGAACTCGACGACGTGGGTGCGCAGTCCGAGGGTGCGCAGGGCGCCCGCGGCCTCCAGGCCGAGCAGCCCGCCGCCGATGACGGCGCCGGTGTGCCGTCCGCCCTCGCCGACGTAGGCGATGAGCTTGTCGACGTCCGTCAGGGTGCGGTAGGTGAAGCAGCCGGTGGCCTCCCTGCCGGGGACGGGCGGGACGAACGGGGAGGAGCCGGTGGCGAGCACCAGCGCGTCGTAGGCGAGGCGTGCTCCGCGCGCGGTGGTGACGGTGCGGGCCTCGGTGTCGATGCGGACGGCGGGGTCGCCGAGCCGCAGGTCGATGCCGTGCCGGTCGGCGAACGCGCTGTCGGCGAGGGACAGTTGGCCTCGGGGGGTGCCCGCGAAGACGGAGGACAGGTGCACGCGGTCGTACGCGGGGACGTCCTCCTCCGCGAGGACGGTGACGCGCCGGCCGGTCGTCCGGCCGGGTCCGGGGAGCGCGTCGCGTTCGGCGAGGGCCTCCAGGAAGCGGTGGCCCACCATGCCGTAGCCGATGAGCACGAGGTTCTGCGGGGGCGTCGAGGGCATGAGGTGACTCCAGGAGGCGAGTGGCGACGGGGCCTTCCGCTTCGACCGTAGCCGCGCGGTGCCGCCGGTCCGGGCCGCGAACGGCCCTGCCGGCAGGGACCAGTGGCCCTGCGTGGAGGGCCGGTCGCGGACCCCGCCGGGCGTGGCCCGTGCCTAGCCTGGGCAGCGCGGGCCGCGTCCTTCCTTGTCACCTCGGCCCGTGCACAGCGGATCCGGGGCCGCGGGGGTGCGCGACACCACCCCCGGCGGTCCCGGATCCCCGGACCGGGAGGCCGAGATGCTCGTACTGGCCGTGCACGGCAGTGCCGTACCGCAGGCGTCGGCCGTGATCGGGCGGCTGGCGCGCTCGCTGGGGGTGCCCGTGGCCGTGGGTCACCTCGACATCCAGCGCCCCCGCCTCGCCGAGGTCCTGGCCCGGCACCCGGGCGCGGTCGTCGTGCCGCTGCTGCTCGGTGACGGCTACCACCGCCGCGTCGGCATCCCGGCGACCGCCCGCCGCTTCGGCTGTACGGTGACCCCCGGGCTGGCCGGGGAGCCGGGCGTGGCCCGGGCGGTGCACCGGCGGCTGCTGGCGGCCGGCGGGCCCGGGGACGCGGTGGTCGTCGCGGGCGCCGGCTCGTCGCGACCGTCCGGCAACGACGGAACCCGTGCCGTCGTACGGCAGTTGAGCGCGGCGCACCCCGACATCCCCGTCCTCGACGCCTACTGCTCCGCCGCGTCGCCCACCGTGCCGGAACGCGTCGAGCAGCTCGGGCGGGCCGGATACCGGCGCGTGTGCGTCGCCACGCACCTGCTCGCCCCCGGCCGCTTCACCCGGGCCCTGGAGGCGACGCCCGGGGTGACGGCCGTCTCCGCGCCGCTCGCGGACGACCCGGTGATCGCGCGGCTGGTGCTGAGCCGGTACGAGAGCGCGCGGCGGGACGCGTACGCCTGCTGAGGCGGCCGAGGGGACAGGGCAGGACATGCGCCGGCCCCGTCGCCGCCCGGGGTGGCGGTGACGGGGCCGGCGCACGTCCCGTGGGGCGCTCTCAGAAGAAGGCCTCCACGATCCCGAACCCGCAGCCCACGGAGACGCCCGTGGTGATGAGTCCGGGCAGCATGAAGGAGTGGTTGAGGACGAACCGGCCGATGCGGGTGGTCCCGGAGCGGTCGAAGTTGATCGCGGCGATGAAGGTGCCGTAGGTCGGCAGCAGGAAGTAGCCGTTGACCGCGGGCCACATGGCTATGAGCAGCGGCGCCGGTATGCCCAGCGCGACGCCCAGCGGCATCAGGGCCTTGGTGGTGGTCGCCTGGCTGAACAGCAGCGCGGACAGCAGGAGCAGCATCACCGCGAAGAACCACGGCTGGGAGTGGGCGATCCCGCCCAGCTTCTCGGTGATCAGCTTCTGGTTGTGGCCGATGAACGTCAGGCCCAGCCAGGACAGTCCGAAGACACCGATGACGGCGACCAGTCCGGAGCGGGCCACGTCCGTGCCCGGCACCTTGGCCGCGTCCACCTTGCACAGCAGGAGGATCACGGCAGCGACGGCCATCATGATGATCTCGATCGCGGCGGGCATGGACAGCGGGGCGCTGCCGCCGCTGCCCGGCACCGAGGGCCGCAGCTGCGGGAAGAGGCCGCTGACCACGACGGCCAGGGTGCCCGCCAGGAAGAGGCCGGCGGACAGGGCGGCGCGCGGCGGGAGTTGGGCGCTTTCCCGGGCGGCGGGCTGCCGGTTCTCGGCGGGCAGGTCCTTGCCGATACGGCTCTGTACGGCGGCGGCGGTCAGGACGCCGAGGAGGGTGGCGGGCACGGCCACCGCCATGATCTTGGGGAGGGTCCAGCCGTCGCCGTCGAACATCACGATCATGGCGGCCATGGCGGCGGAGACGGGCGAGGCGGTGATGCCCACGGTGCTGGCGATCGAGGAGACGGCGATGGGGCGCTCGGGCCGGACGCCGCCCTCCCGCGCCACGTCGTGGATCACCGGCAGCAGCGGGTAGAAGACGTGGGCGGTGCCCGCGCCCAGGGTGAACAGCCAGGAGACGACGGGGGCGATGAAGGTGACCCGGGAGGGGTGGCGGCGGATCATCCGTTCCGCGACTGCGACCAGGTACTGGATGCCGCCGGCCGCCTCCATCGCGGCGGCCGCCATGATCACCGCGAGGATGATCAGCATCACGTCCACGATGCCCGCGGTGTCGGCGGGCGCGACCTGGAAGACGGTGGCCAGGACGAAGACGCCGACCGCGCCCCACAGACCCATCCCCACACCGCCCTTGCGGGATCCGAGAGCGATGGCCGCCAGCATGACGGCCAGTTGAAGCAGCATGGAGAGCACGGACGGACCTTACGTTCGAACATATGGTGCACCCCTACGGTAGGGCACCTGGAGGACAGCTCTTGCCCCGAAGGCCGGCCGGCCCCGGTGGTCACACACGGCCCGCCCCGCGCTCGCGCAGCAGCAGCCAGCCGAGGTAGGCGCCTCCCGCGACGCCGGTGACCACGCCGACCGGCAACAGGGCGGAGCCGGTGAGCCGTTGGGCGAGCAGGTCGGCGCCGGTGACCAGGAGCGCTCCGGTCCAGGCGGCGGGCAGGAGGTTCGGGCCGGTGGCGCCGGTGATCCGGCGGGCGAGCTGGGGGGCGGCGAGCGCGACGAACGGGACGGGGCCGGCGGCGGCGACCGCGGCGGCGGTCAGTCCGGTGCCCGCCGCGAGGAGCACCAGGCGGGTGCGTTCGGGGCGGACGCCGAGCGCGGCGGCGGCATCGTCGCCCATCTCCAGCACGGCCAGTCCCCGCGCGCGTGCGAGGACGAGCGGGAGCAGCGCGGCGAGCGCGACAGCGGCGACGGTCACGTCGTGCCAGCCGCGCCCGTTGAGGGAGCCTGCCATCCAGGAGGCGGCCTGCGCCGCCTTGCCCAGCTCCGCGCGGACGTAGAGGAAGCTCGTCACCGCGCCGAGGACCGCCGAGGCCCCGATGCCGACCAGGACGAGCCGGTGGCCGTGCACGCCCCGCTTCCACGCCAGCAGGTACACGGCGGCGGCGGTCGCGAAGCCGCCGCCCACCGCGCCGAGCGCGGTCTGCGCCGTGCCCGCGCCGAGGACGACGATCGCGACGAGCGCGCCGGCGGAGGCGCCGTGGCCGAAGCCGATGACGTCGGGGCTGCCCAGCGGGTTGCGGGACAGGGACTGGAAGACGGCGCCGGCCGTGCCCATGGCGCAGCCGACCAGGACCCCGTCCAGGGACCGGGGCAGCCGCAGGTCGGTCACGACGAAGGCGGCGCCGGGCGGGCCGTCGCCGGCCAGGGTCCGCAGGACCTCCCACGGGGAGAGGGCGTACGAGCCCGTGCCCAGCGCCGCCACCGTCACCGCCGCCACGGCCGCGAGCAGCGCCGCGCACACGGTCACCGAGCGGCGGTCGACGCGCAGGGACCAGGGGCCCAGGCGCAGAGAGGTCTTGCGTGCGGTCACAGCGCGGCCGCCTTCCGCCGCCGTACCAGGTACACGAAGAGCAGGCCGCCCACGAAGGCCGTCACGACGCCGACCTCGATCTCGTAGGGCGGCGCGGCGATGCGGCCGAGGACGTCGCAGGTGAGCAGCAGGGCCGGCGCGTACAGCGCGCAGTACGGCAGCAGCCATCGGGGGTCGGGGCCGGTGAAGGCGCGGACGGCGTGCGGGACCATCAGGCCGATGAAGCCGATGGGTCCGCACATCGCGGTCGCCCCGCCGCACAGCAGGGTGACCGCGACGACCGAGAGCACTCTGGTGCGTCCCACGCGGGCGCCGAGCGCGCGGGCGTGGTCGTCGCCGAGGGCGAGCGCGCCGAGGGGCCGGGCGAGGGCGAGCGCGAGCAGGCCGCCCGCCGCGAGGACCGGGAGGGCGGCGAGGAACAGGTCCACGGGCCGGCCCGCGAGGGTGCCGACCGCCCAGTGGCGCATGGTCTCCAGGGTGTCGAGGTCGGTGAGTTGCAGGCCGTTGACGTAGCCGAGGAGTGCCGCGTTGACCGCTGTGCCGGCCAGGGCGAGCCGGACCGGGTTCGCGGTGCGGCTGCCGGCGAGCGCGGTGACGAGGACCGCGGCGGCGGCCGCGCCGGCGAGGGCGAACCACAGGTATCCGGTGAAGGAGCCGACGCCGAGCAGGGCGACGGCGGTGACCACGGCGGCGGAGGCGCCGGCGTTCACCCCGAGCAGTCCGGGGTCGGCGAGCGGGTTGCGGGTGAGGGTCTGCATGACCGCGCCCGCCATGCCCAGGGCGGTGCCCGCGGCCGCTCCCGTGAGGGTGCGCGGCAGCCGGAGTCCGCGGACGATGCCGTCGCTCTCCGTTCCCGACGGGGCGGTCAGGGCCGACCAGACCTCGCCGAGGGGCAGGGGCCGGGTGCCGACCGCCAGGCTCGCGGCGACGGCGGCCAGCAGCAGGACGAGGCCGAGGGCGAGACCGGTGATCCGCAACGGCCGGTGCGCCGTGGCGGGTTCGGGCGGCCCCACGGGGGCAGGGCGTGATCCAATGAGCATGTACTTAGGTTAGGCTAAGCTAAGTAACGGATCGCGCCGTGGTCACGCGGCCCCCTGCCACCGGGCCGCTGTTCGCGCCAACGCGCCTGCGCACCCTACCTCCTGAGGCCACGTCAGTCACGGGGACGGCGATCACACGTCAGAAAGCGGGGACACGATGAGCGGCACACCACCCACCTCGGCGGCACGCCCCGCCGACGGCTCCGCGGACGTCCGCCCCCGCCCCCTGACCGGCCCGGGCATCGCCCGTCTCACCGAGCAGCTGGCCGCCGCCGCCACGGACGGCGAACGCGAGGCGCTCGTCGACGGGTTCTGGGAACGGGCCGAACGGCAGGGCACCCCGCTCGTCGAGGAGATCGACGGCGATCCGGACCACCGCGCCGTCACCTTCCTGTGGCGCGGGCACCGCGCCACCCGGCAGGTCCTGCTCGTCGCCAACCGCATCGGCGACCGGGGCCGCCTCGCCGGTTCCCTGCTGCGCCGGGTGCCGGGCACCGACGTCTGGCACCTGGGGTACCGGCTGCGCGCCGACCACCGGGGCTCGTACCGGATGGCCGCCGACGTCTCCCCCGGCGAACCGCCCGCGGACCCGGCCGGGCTCCAGCAGCGGCTGCGGTCCCTGTCCGCGTTCGCCGCGCCCGACCCGCTCAACCCCCGGCGCATCGCCAGCCGTTGGAATGCCCTCGACAGCTCCGTCTTCGCCCTCCCCCGGGCCCCGGCCCAGCCCTGGGCCGCCCGCCGCGCGGGCATCGCGCGCGGCACGGTCGAGCGCCACCGGCGCACCGGGACGGCCCCCGGCGGGGACCGCGACGTGTGGGTCTACCGGCCGCCCGGCGAGGGCCACGGCGACCTGCCCGTCCTGGTGCTGTGCGACGGCGACATGTGGTTCGGCGGGCTGCGCTTCCAGGACACCCTGGACGCGATGATCGCCGACGGGGCCGTACCGCCGCTGGCCGTGCTCGCGCCGGACGCCGTCGACAACCCCACCCGCTGGCAGGACCTCGGCGGCCGCGACCCTTATGTCCGTTTCCTTGCCGATGAGTTGCTGCCGTGGGCGGCGGGCCGCTGGCCGGTGACCACCGACCCGGCCCGTACCGCCGTGGCCGGCCAGAGCCTCGGCGGGGTCACCGCCCTGTACGCCGCCCACACCCGGCCGGAGCGTTTCGGCCACGCGATCGCCCAGTCCCCCTCCCTGTGGTGGCAGCCCGGCCGGCCGCCGGGCGTACCGCAGGAACCCATCGCCGGCACCCCCTGGCTCGTCTCCCGCTTCGCCACGGCCGAACGGCGGCCGGTGACCGTCCGCCTCGACGTCGGGCTGCACGAAGGGCCGATGGCCGGCTACGCGCGCACCCTGCGCGACACCCTCGACGCCCACGGATACCCCGTGACCCTCACCGTCCACAACGGCGGCCACGACTACGCCTGTTGGCGCGGTTTACTCGCCGACGCCCTGGCGGCCGTCCTCGGCGGCGACCGCCGCTGACGCCACCGTCCGCACCCACCGCGCGCGAGCTCACCAGCACCGACGCACCACCCCCAAGGAGCCACCCTCATGTTCTCCCCTCGTGTCCGGCGCGGCGGCGCCCTCGCGGCCGCCGCCCTGTCGGGCGCCCTCGTCCTGTCCGCCTGCGGCAGCGGCTCGGACACGGACCGGGGCGCCTCCCCGGACACCCGCACGGTCACCGATGTGACGGGCACGAGCGTGGCCGTGCCCGAAAGCCCGCGCAAGGTCGTCACGCTCAGCGAACCCACCCTGGACGCCGCCCTCGCCCTGGGGGTGGAACCCGCCGGCACCGCGGCCGGCCGCGGCCAGAAGGGCGTGTCCACCTATCTCGCGGACAGGGCCGCCAAGGCCGAGGTCGTCGCCACCACCGCCGAACCCGACCTGGAGAAACTGGCCGCGCTGCGGCCGGATCTGATCCTGCTCGACGAGACCACGGGCTCCAAGCGCTTCGTGGACAAGCTCCGTTCGATCGCCCCGACCGTGGTGACCGCCAAACTCAACGAGGACTGGAAGAAGGCCTTCACCGCCACCGCCGACGCCCTGAACAAGAAGCCCCAGGGCGAGCAGCTCCTCGCCGGACTCGACGCCGACGCGGCGAAGGCGAAGGCGCGCCTCGGCGACCGGGCCGGGGCCGTCGTCAGCGTCGTGCGCTGGCAGAACGGCGCCCCGTCCGTCGTCGGCAAGGGCAACGGCCACGTCGGGTCCACGCTCTCCCTCCTCGGCCTGCGACGGCCCGAGGACCAGCAGGGACAAGGGGTGGGCCACAGCGAGCCCGTCAGCCTGGAGAAGCTGGGCACGATCGACGGCGACTGGCTGTTCTTCGGCGCCCTCGGCGACCGGGCGGCCGGCGAGAAGGCGCTGGGCGAAGCCCGCAAGGTGCCGGGCTTCGACGCGCTGAAGGCGGAACGCGACGGGCACGTCGTGGTCGTCGAGGGCTCGGCCTGGAACAGCGCGGGCGGCCCGATCGCGGCCCGCACCGTCCTGGACGACGTCACCAGGGCGCTGGCCGGCTGACCCATGAGCACCGCACCAGTACCGCACAGCACCACCGAGCAGGACCTCGCCGGGCGCACCGCCCTGGTGACGGGCGCCGCCCGGGGCATCGGCCGGGCCGTGGCCCTGCTGCTCGCCCGGCGCGGCGCGCACGTCGTCGCCACCGATCTCAGGCCCGACGGGATCAAGGAGCTGGCGCGCGACCGCGCCGACGGCCGGATCTCCGCGAGCACGGTCGACGTCACCGACGCCGCCGCCGTCGACGCCCTCGTCGACGACGTCGAGCGCTCCCTCGGCCCGCTCGCCATCCTCGTCAACGTCGCCGGTGTCCTGCGGCCCGCTCCGGTCGTCGAACTCACCGACGCCGACTGGGCCGAGACCCTCGCGGTCAACACCACCGGCGTCTTCCACACCTCGCGCGCCGCGGCCCGCCGCATGGCCGCGCGCGGCTCCGGCTGCATCGTCACCGTCGGCTCCAACGCCGCCGGGGTACCGCGCACCCGCATGGCCGCGTACGCCGCGTCCAAGGCGGCGGCCACCATGTTCACCAAGTGCCTGGGCCTGGAACTCGCCCGCTCCGGCGTGCGCTGCAACGTCGTCTCGCCCGGCTCGACGGACACCGCGATGCAGCACCAGCTGTGGACCGACCCGTCCGCGCGGCGGCGGGTCCTCGACGGCGACCCGGCCGCCTACCGCGTCGGCATCCCGCTGGGCCGGATCGCCGAGGCCGACGACATCGCCGAGGCCGTGGGCTTCCTGGTCAGCGACCGGGCCCGGCACATCACGATGCACGACCTGTACGTCGACGGCGGCGCCACCCTGCGCGCCTGACCCGACGCCTCCCTTTTTTCCTTCCCCTCTTTTTTGACGGTGCGTCCGCACCGTGACGAACGGAGTTCCCGGTGACCACGGTTCACCATGCCCCGGCGCCGATACCCGGCCTCTCCCCCGGCGACGCCACCGCTCTCCTCGACGCCTACCGCCCGGGCGAGGACCGGTTCTTCGCCTCGCCCACCCGCACCCTCCTCGCGCACGGCGTCCGCGCCGAAGTCCCCGACGACGAGCGGCCGTTGCCGCAGCGGGTCGCCGCCACGCTGGAAGCGCACCGCCGTGCGGGCGGGCCGGCCCCGCTCGTCGTGGGCGCCGTCCCCTTCGCCCCCACGGCCCCCGCCCCGCCGCTCGTCGTGCCCGGGACGGTACGCCGGGCCCCCGCCCTGCGCGAGGACCCGCTCATCGCGCTCCCCGCACCGCCGCCGTCCGCCACGGACTGGACGGTACGCGCCGTGCCCGCGCCCGAGGAGTACGCCGCCGCCGTCGCCGAGGCCGTACGCCGCATGCGGGCGGGCGAGTTGAGCAAGGCCGTCCTCGCCCGCACCCTGGAACTCACGGCCCCCGGGCCGCTCGACATCCCCGCGATGCTCCAGCGGCTGGCGCGCCGTGACCCCGCCGGCTACACCTTCGCGATGCCCTCCGGGCCCGGCACTACCCTGCTGGGCGCGAGCCCCGAACTCCTCGTCAGCAGGCGGGGCGGGCGCCTGGTCGCCAACCCGCTCGCCGGATCCGCGCCCCGCAGCACCGACCTCGCCGAGGACGTGCGCCGGGCCGCCGCGCTCCTCGACTCCGCCAAGGACCTGCACGAGCACGCCGTCGTCGTCGACGCGGTCCGCGAGGCCCTCGCCCCGTACTGCGCCGAACTGGACGTGCCCGCCCGTCCCACGCTCGTCCGCACGGCCGCGATGTGGCACCTGTCCACCACCGTGACCGGCCGGCCGACCGATCCGGCCGTCTCCGCCCTGGAGCTGGCCTGCGCCCTGCACCCGACTCCGGCGGTGTGCGGCACCCCGGTGCGCACCGCGCGCGAGGTCATCGGCAAACTGGAGCCCTTCGAACGCGGCCTGTACACCGGCATGGTCGGCTGGGGCGACGCGGACGGCGACGGCGAATGGGTCGTCACCATCCGCTGCGCCGAGGCCGAGACGGACCGGCTGCGGCTGTACGCGGGCGCGGGCGTGGTCGCCGGCTCCTCGCCGGAGGCCGAGACCGCCGAGACCGGCGCCAAGTTCGCCACGTTCCTGCACGCCGTGGGGGCCGACCGGTGAAGCACCCCGACGCTCCCCTGTGGCCCGCGGAGTTCGCCGAACGGTACCGGGCCGCAGGCCACTGGCGGGGCGAGACCTTCGGCGGGATGCTCGCCGAGCGTGCCGCGCGCCACCCGGACCGGGTGGCGGTCCGCGATCCGGCGCGGGGTGCCCGCTGGACGTACCAGGAACTGGACGAGCGGGCCTGGCGGCTCGCCGCCGGATTCGCCGCGCGCGGCATCCGCGCGGGCGACCGGGTGGTGGTCCAACTCCCCAATGTCGCCGAGTTCTTCGAGGTGATCTTCGCGCTGTTCCGCGTCGGGGCGCTGCCGGTCTTCGCGCTGCCCGCGCACCGGGAGGCGGAGATCCGCTACTTCTGCGCGTTCACCGAGGCCGTCGCCTACGTGATCCCGGACACCGACGCGGGGTTCGACTTCCGCGCGCTGGCCTCCCGTGTCAAGGCCGACGTGCCCACGCTCCGGGACGTGTTCGTCGTGGGCGATCCGGGCGAGCACACCCCCCTGGACCGGGTGCCCCGCTATCCCGGCGAGTTCGACCCCATGACCGGTCCCGGGCCGTCCGACCTGGCGTTCCTGCAACTGTCCGGCGGCAGCACGGGGGTGCCGAAGCTGATCCCCCGCACGCACGACGACTACATCTGCTCGCTGCGCGGCTCGGTCGGCCCCTGCGGTCTGACCGAACGTTCGGTGTACCTCGTGGTGCTGCCCGCGGCCCACAACTTCCCGCTGTCCTCGCCCGGTTCGCTGGGCACGCTGTACGCGGGCGGGACCGTGGTGCTGTGCCCGAGGCCCGACCCGGCGACCGCGTTCGAGGTGATCGAGCGCGAGCGGGTCACGATCACCGGGCTCGTGCCGCCGCTCGCGCTGATGTGGACGGAGGCGGCGCAGAGCACCCCGTACGACCTGTCCAGCCTCCAGGTGTTCCAGGTCGGTGGCGCCAAGTTCGGCGAGGAGGCGGCCCGCCGGGTGCGGCCCGTGTTCGGCTGCACGCTCCAGCAGGTCTTCGGCATGGCCGAGGGGCTGGTCAACTACACGCGTCCGCAGGACGACGAGGAGACGATCGTCACCACCCAGGGCCGCCCCATCTCGCCCGACGACGAGATCCGCGTCGTCGACGACGCCGGCCGCGAGGTGCCGCCGGGCGAGCCGGGCCATCTCCTCACACGCGGCCCGTACACGATCCGCGGCTACTGGCGGGCCCCCGAGCACAACCGGCGCTCCTTCACCGAGGACGGCTTCTACCGCACCGGCGACATCGTCCGCCGGCTGCCCAGCGGCCATCTCGTCGTCGAGGGCCGGGCCAAGGACCAGATCAACCGGGGCGGTGAGAAGATCTCCCCCGAGGAGGTCGAGAACGTCCTCCTCGCGCATCCGTCCGTCCACGACGTGTCCGTGGTCGCCGTCCCCGACCCCTACCTGGGCGAGCGCGCCTGCGCGTACGTCGTCCTGCGCTCCGACGCGGCCCCCCTGCGGCCCGCGGCGCTCAAGAAGTTCGTCCGCGAACGGGGGCTGGCCGCCTACAAGGTCCCCGACCGCGTCGAGTTCGTCGACGCCTTCCCGCAGACCGGCGTCGGGAAGGTCTCCAGGAAGGACCTGCGCTCCGCCGCGCGGGCCGTCGAAGCCTCCCCCGCCACCGAGCACCACTGAAAGGCGCTGACCCACCATGGCCCTCCCCGCCATCACCCCCTACCCCATGCCGGCCGCCGACGCGCTGCCCGCCCACCGCGTCGAGTGGAGCGTCGACCCCGGCCGCGCCGTGCTGCTCGTGCACGACCTGCAGAACTACTTCCTGTCCGCCTTCACCGAAGGCGCCTCCCCTCTCACCGAACTCCTCGCCAACGTCGGCGCCCTGACCGGGGCGGCCCGCCGTCTGGGCATCCCCGTCGTCTACTCCGCGCAGCCCGGCGGCCAGAGCCCGGCCGAGCGCGGACTGCAACAGGACTTCTGGGGCCCCGGCCTGCCCGACGACGCGCGCGCGAAGGCGATCGCCGACGCGGTCGCGCCCGAGGCCGGCGACACCGTGCTGACCAAGTGGAAGTACAGCGCCTTCGTCCGCACGGATCTCGCGGAGCGGATGCGCGCTTCGGGCCGCGACCAGTTGATCGTCGTCGGCGTGTACGCCCACATCGGGGTGCTGATGACCGCGTGCGACGCGTGGATGCGCGACATCCAGGCCTTCGTCGTCGCCGACGCGGTCGCCGACTTCTCCCGCGACGACCACGACATGGCGCTGCGCTGGGCGGCCGGCAAGTGCGCGGTCGTGACCACCACCGGCCAGCTGCTGAAGGGGATCTGAGGCGATGTCACTCACTGTGCAGCGGATCCGCGAGGACGTCGCCGACGTCCTCGGCGAGGACCCCGCCGACGTCCCCGACGACGAGAACCTGATGGACCACGGCCTGGACTCGGTACGCGTCATGGCGCTCGTGGAGCGGTGGCGCCGGGAGCACGGCGCCGCCGTCTCCTTCGTCGACCTCGCCGAGGACCCCGTCATCGAGGTGTGGGCCGGGCTGCTGGGGGCCGCGTCGTGACGGCCCTCGCCCAGAGACCCCCCGCCGTGGCCGGGCTCCCGCTGACCTCCGCCCAGTCGGGCATGTGGTACGCGCAGGCCCTGGACCCCGGCAGTCCCGCGCTGAACACCGCGGAGTGCGTGGAGATCCACGGCACGCTGGTACCCGACCTCTTCGTACGGGCTCTGCGGAGGGTGGCGGACGAGGCGGACGCGCTGCGCGTGCGGATCGCGGAGACGGACGGGGGACCGCGTCAGGTGCCCCTGCGGTTCGGGGACTTGGAGCCCGTGGCGGCGTCCGGCTCCGTGCCCTTCCCCTGTCGTGTTCTCGATCTGCGCGGTGCCGCCTCCGGGGCGGGCGGTCCGGACGGGGCGGCGCGGCGGTGGATGCGTGACGATCTCGCCGTGCCCACCGACCTCGCTTCCGGCCCGCTGTTCGCGCACGCCCTCCTCCGCGTCGCGGACGACCGCTGGCTGTGGTACCAGCGCGTCCACCACATCGCCATGGACGGCTTCGGCCACTCCCTGCTGCTGCGCCGTACCGCCGAGGTCTACTCCGCGCTCGCCGCCGGCGCCGATCCCGGTCCCGGCCCCTTCGGCCCGTTCGCCGGTCTCGTGGCCGAGGACGCGGCCTACCGCGCCTCGGAAGAGCACGAGCGGGACCGCGCCCACTGGAACACCGCGTTCGCCGACCGGCCGGAGGCCCCCTCCCTCGCCTCCGGCACCGCGCTGCCCTCGCGTACCGTCCTGCGCCGCACCACCGAAGTCGGCGCCGAACTGACCGCACGCGTGGAGAAGTTGGCGGACTCGGTCCGGGCCACCTGGCCGGACGTGCTGATCGCCGCGCAGGCCCTGTACCTGTCGCGGGCCACCGACAGTGAGGAGGTCGTGCTCGGCCTGCCCCTGATGGGCCGCATGGGCTCGGCCGCCCTGCGCGTGCCCGGCATGGTCATGAACGTGCTGCCGCTGCGGCTGACCGTCACCCCGCGGGCCACGTTCGCCGAGCTGACCCGCCAGGTCGTCCTCGGCGTCCGTACCGCGCGGCGCCACCAGCGCTACCGCTACGAGGACATCCGCCGCGACCTCGGCCTCCTCGGCGGCGGCCGCCCGCTGGTGGGCCCGCTGGTCAACGTCATGCCGTTCGACCACGAGCTGTCCTTCGCCGGAGCCCGCGCCGAGGTGCGCAACCTGGGCGCCGGCCCCGTCGAGGACCTCACCGTCAACGTGCACCGCCACGCGGACGGCACCGGCCTGCGCATCGGCTACGACGGCAACCCCGCCCTGTACGGCGAGGACGAACTCGCCCTCCACCAGCGCCGCTTCGTCGACCTCCTCACCCGGCTCGCGGACGCCGACCCGCACACCCCGCTGTCCGGCCACGGCATCGCCACGGACGGGGAACGCGCGCTGGTGCTCGGCGAGTTCAACGCCACCGAGCACGCGGTGCCGCCCGCCACGCTCATCGGCCCGATCGAGGCCCAGGCCGTCCGTACCCCGGACGCGACGGCCGTCGTCTGCGGCGAGGAGTCCCTCACCTACGCCGGACTTTCCGCGCGCGCCAACCGGCTCGCCCGCCACCTGGCGACGCTGGGCGTACGGCCCGGGGCCCTGGCCGCCGTCGCCGTTCCCCGCTCCCTGGACCTGATGGTCGCGCTGCTCGCGGTCCTCAAGGCGGGCGGCGCCTATCTGCCGCTCGACCCCGACTATCCGGCAGAACGGCTCGGGTACATGCTGCGGGACGCCGCACCCGTCTGCGTGATCACCGATACGCGGGGCCGGGTCCCGGCCGGTGACACGCCCGCCGTCGTCCTGGACGAGACCGGCCTCGACGGCTATCTGACCGTCGACCCGGCCCGCCCGCTGACCCCGAAGCACCCGGCCTACGTCATCTACACCTCCGGCTCCACCGGCCGCCCCAAGGGTGTGGTCGTGCCGCACTCGGCGATCGACAACCGGCTGCGCTGGATGCAGGCCCAGTACCCGCTGCGGGCGGGCGACCGTGTGCTGCAGAAGACGCCTTCCGGCTTCGACGTGTCGGTCTGGGAGTTCTTCTGGGCGCTGCGCGTGGGCGCCACGGTCGTCGTCGCCGAGCCCGGCAGCCACAAGGACCCGGCCCGTCTGGCCCGTATCGTCCGCGAACAGGCCGTCACCGTCTGCCACTTCGTGCCCTCGATGCTTCAGGTCTTCCTCGCCGAGCCCGGCGCGGCCCGCTGCACCGGGCTGCGCCACGTCTTCTGTTCCGGCGAGGCGCTGCCCCGCGAGACCGTCACCGAGTTCGGCCGTACGCTGCCCGGTGTGCCGCTGCACAACCTGTACGGGCCGACCGAGGCCGCCGTCGACGTCACCCACCACACGTGCGACACCTCGGCCGGCGGGCCCGTGCCGATCGGCAGACCGGTGTGGAACACCCGCCTGTACGTCCTCGACGCGGCCCTGCAGCCGTGCCCGCCCGGTATCCCCGGCGAGCTCCATCTCGCGGGCGCGCAGCTCGCCACCGAGTACCTCGGCCGGCCCGGCCTCACCGCCTCACGGTTCGTCACCGACCCCTTCGGCCCGGCGGGTTCGCGCATGTACCGCACCGGCGATCTGGCGCGCTGGACGCCGGACGGGCAGGTGGAGTACCTCGGCCGCACCGACCACCAGGTCAAGCTGCGCGGCGTACGGATCGAACTCGGTGAGGTCGAGGCCGAGTTGGCGGCCTGTGACGGCGTCACCGGCTCGTGCGCGCTCGTCCGCGAGGACCGCCCCGGGGACCAGCGGCTCGTCGGCTACGTGACCGGCGACGGCGTGGACCCGCGCACGCTGCGGGCCCGGCTCGCCGAGCGGCTGCCCGACTCCATGGTGCCGTCCGCGATCCTCGTCCTCGACGCCTTCCCGCTGAGCCCCAACGGCAAGCTGGACCGTACGGCCCTGCCCGCGCCCGCCCCGGCCTCCGGCGGCGGCCGCGCCCCGCGCACCCCCGCCGAGGAGACCCTCGCGCGGCTCTTCGCCGAAGTACTCGGCGAGGACCACGTCGGCGTCGACGACGCCTTCTTCGACCTCGGCGGCACCTCGCTGCTCGCCGCCCGCCTCGTGGCCCGCGTCCGCGCGGCGACGGGTGCCGACGTGACGATCGGCACGCTGTTCCGGGCCCCGACCCCGGCGGCGCTCGCCGCCCGGCTGCACACCGGGAGGGCCGACGACGCGCTGGGCGTCCTGCTGCCGCTGCGCGCGGGCACGGAGCGCAGCCCGCTGTTCGTCTTCCATCCGGCGGGCGGCATCAGCTGGTGCTATTCGGGGCTGCTCTCGCGCCTCGACGCCCGGCAGCCGGTGTACGGGCTGCAGGCCCGCGGGCTGGCCGGTGACGGCGAGCGGCTCCCGGCCGGCATGGAGGAGATGGCCGCCGACTACGTCGAGCACATCCGGCGCGTCCGGCCGCACGGCCCCTACCGGCTGCTGGGCTGGTCCGTGGGCGGCGTCATCGCCCACACCGTGGCCGTGCGTCTTCAGGAGGCCGGGGAGCGGGTCGAGTTGCTCGCGCTCCTCGACGCCTACCCGTCCGACCAGTGGCAGCAGCAGGCGGGCCCGACCGAGGAGCAGGCGCTGACCGCGCTGCTGCGCATGGCGGGTTACGAGCGCACCGACGAGCTCGGCCGCGAGGACGTGCTGGCCACGCTGCGCCGCGAGGGCAGCGCGCTCGCCGGGCTGGGCGACCGTTCCCTGTCGGCGGTCGTCGACATCGTGATCAACAACGCCCGTCTGATGCGCGCCCACCGGCACCGTGTCTTCCACGGCGACGTGCTGTTCTTCACCGCGGCGGCGCCCCGTCCCGAGGACTGGCTCACCGTCGACGCGTGGCGCCCGTACGTCGACGGCGCCCTCGTCAACCACGATCTCGACTGTCTGCATCCGCATCTGACCCAGCCGGCGCAGCTCGACGGGATCGCGGCCCGGATCGTCGAGCGCCTGGAGGAGCTCGACGCGTGAGCGGCGCCCCCGCCGCACGTCATGTCGTCATGTCGGCGGGGGCTCGACCGCGAGCGCGTGCGTGAAGACGTTCCTGGGGTCCCATCGGGCCTTGACGGTCTGGAGGCGGGCGTAGTTGTCCTTGTAGTAGAGGGTGCTCCAGGGCGTGGCGGAGGTGTTCCAGCGGGGGTCGGCGAGGTCGGTGTCGGGGTAGTTGACGAACGAGCCGTCGCTGTTGCCCGTACCGGGTACGGGCACGCCGCCGGTGTCGGCGTACACGTCGCGGTAGAAGGAGCGGATCCAGGCCAGGTGCGTGTCGTCCTCGGCGGGGTCCTCCCAGGCCGCCACGTAGACGGCCTTGAGGACGGAGTCGCGCTGTGCGGTGGCGGTGGCCTCCGGGGCGACGGTGTTGACCTTGCCCCCGTAGGTGTAGAGGCCGAGCGCTCCACCGGGGTTGGGGTAGTCGGTACGGGTGAGCTGGTGGTAGGCGGCGGCGATCTGCTGGTCGGTGAGCCGCCGGCGCAGGTATCCCGCCTTCAGCTTGACCCGGTACGGGCTCGCGTCGACTCCCGGTCCGCGCAAGGCGGAGGTGAGCCAGGGCAGTTGCTGCTTCTGGAGGGTGAACGGGGTGCCGATGCCCTGGTTCAGGGCGGTGATGTAGGCGTCCAGCAGCCGCTCGGCCGCGGGTCCGGTGTCCGCGACCTGGCCGTCCATCACATGCCGGCCGGCGGGCAGTCGCAGAAGGTGCAGCTCGCTGTAGAGGGAGGTGAACGGGGAGTCGGGGGAGCTGTGCTGCTCGCTCCACTGTCCGTGGTTGCCGACGAGGCGGCCGAAGGCCGTCTCGTCCATGCCCTGCCAGTCCCACTCGGCGTGGAAGGAGAGGACGGACGCGGGCGGCGCGGGCAGCAGCCCGGCGGGGTCGTCGCCGTCGGCGTCGGGGGAACGGAACCAATAGCGGGTGACCGTCCCGAAGTTGCCGCCTCCGCCACCGGTGTGCGCCCACCACAGGTCGCGGTAGGGGTCCGAGGGCTCCCGGGTGGCCACGACGCTGCGCGCGGTGCCGTGGCGGTCCACGACGACGGCCTCCACCGCGTACAGGTGGTCGGTGCTCAGCCCGGCCGAGCGGCACAGCGGGCCGTAGGCGCCGCCGAGGATGTGGCCGCCGACGCCCACGTCGGGACACCAGCCGGCGGGAACGGTGACACCCCATCCGAGGAACAGGTCCCGGTACATCTCGCCCAGGGTGGCCCCGGCTTCGACGGCGAAGGCGTTGAGCAAGGGGTCGAAGGACACCTTCCTCATGCCCGACAGGTCGATGACCACCCGCACCGCCGGGTCGTCGACGAAGCCCTCGTAGCAGTGTCCGCCGCTGCGCACGGCCACGCGCATGTCGTGCCGCACGGCATGCTGGACCGCCTGGACGACGTGCTCGGTCGCTCCGGCCACCCACACCTCGTCGGGGCTGCCCCGGAACCTTCTGAGGCCCCGGCCGACCAGGGACGGATAGCGCACGTCCTGCTGTGTCACCCTGACCGGCCCCGGGAACGCGCAGGCGGGGCCGGGCGGTTGCGAGGCACGTCGTCGCATGGGCCACCACCTGGCGTTGGGCGAAGTAACTGGTCCATGCCCGTGGCCGCGTGCCGGTACCGGGACGCACCGGGTCGCGTTGGAGCGCGGAGGCGCGCGTGGACCCCGGCGTGCCCGGCCGGGGTTCACGGTGTCGGCCGGTCCGCCGTGACCGTGTAGTAGTCGAGGAGGCCCTCGTGGTACGCGCGCAGGAAGTTGCGGGGCCAGGTGCCGGGCTCCCAGCGGGCGGACAGCCAGCGGTCCCAGCCGGGCCATACGGACGCGCCGATCGCGGTGACGCGGATCCCGGTGAGTCCGGAGCGTTCGAGGCTCCCGGTCAGCTCCGGAACGCTGTGCGCGACGTCCAGGCCGCGCGCGAAACTGTCGAGCAGGTCGGCCAGTTGCCCGGTGCGGGCCGGATCGGCGTCGGGGACGAAGAAGCTGGTGACGACGGCACGGCCGCCGGGCCGCAGGACGCGGGCGGTCTCGCGCGCGAACGCGTCGAGGTCACGGAAGTGCTGGGCCGCCTCGACGCTGTACACCCGGTCGAACCCGGCGTCGTCGAACGGCATCTTCTCGGCCGCGCCGTGGACGAACCGCAGCCGCTCCGGGGAGTCCGCGAGCAGGCGGGACTGGGCCCGGCGGGCCCGTTCGAGCTGCTGCGGGTGGATGTCCATCCCGGTGACCCGGCCGAAACCGTACTCCTCCAGTGCTGCCGCGCAGCCCATGCCCAGCCCGCAGCCGACCTCCAGGGCGCTCAGCCCGACGGCGGGGGCCAGGGAGCCGAGGACGTGCCGGTACATCGCCCGCTGGCTGCGGATCCGGTCCTCCTCGGTCAGCGGCCGGTCGAGGTCGATGCCCTGCCAGTGGCCGAAGTTGATGAATCCGCCGGCGAACCCGGGCGTCGAGCTGAGGTCGTCCGGCCCGTACGTCTCCCGGACCGCCGGAGCCATCGGCAGTGGTGCCGGTCCCGTTTCCTGCGTCACGTGCGCACCTCCATGCTGTGCAGTGGTCGTCGATCAACGGCCGCACTGGGAGCCGTACCCTCGATCTCCAGTGCGGAACCGGGCCGACGAGGCACGGCTGTCCCTGGTTTCCCCCCTGGTTCCCCCTGGGGTGACACCAGGGGGAACCAGGGAACCGGGTCAGTTCATGAAGGCGGTGTTGGGCCCCCAGCAGGTGCTTTCCCAGGCGGTGACGGGTTTCTGCAGGGCGCCGGTGCCGTAGGGGTCGGCGAGGAGGGTGGAGACGGACTGGTGGGCGTTGCCCGCGCACGTCGCGCCGGTGGAGCCGTGGTCGATGAAGAGCGCGAGGTCACTCTTGCCGTCGGCGTTGTAGTCCCCGGCGGTCACGAACTTCGTGCCGGAACCCCAGTTCGTACCGTCCCACCGCGACACCACACCGCCAAAGCCACCGTCACCACTGGCATTCGCACTCAACGTGAACACCCGCACATGACCAGCACCGTAGTCGTACAACAACGCCAGATCACTCTTACCGTCACCATCGAAATCACCAGCCGTCATCGACTGCGTACCGCCACCCCAACACGTGCTCTCCCACACCGTCTTGGGGTCGCCGCCGTTGTTGAAGCCGCCGTCGCCGTTGGTGTCGGCGAGGAGGGTCGAGACGGACTGGTGGGCGTTGCCCGCGCACGTCGCGCCGGTGGAGCCGTGGTCGATGAAGAGCGCCAGATCGCTCTTGCCGTCACCGTTGAAGTCGCCGGCGGTCACGAACTTCGTACCGGAACCCCAGTCCACGCCGTCCCACCGCGACACCACACCACCAAAACCACCATCACCACTGGCATTCGCACTCAACGTGAACACCCGCACATGACCAGCACCGTAGTCGTACAACAACGCCAGATCACTCTTACCGTCACCATCGAAATCACCAGCCGTCATCGACTGGGTACCACCACCCCAACACGTGCTCTCCCACACCGTCTTGGGGGTTCGCGGGGCGCCTGCGGGGCCGGACGGCCATACGCGGACGGCCACGTGGTCGAGGCCCTGGCAGGTGGATCCTGTGGAGCCGTAGTTGTAGAAGGCGGCGGTGTCGCCCTTGCCGTCGCCGTCGAAGTCGCCGGAGACGACGAACTTCGGGGTGCCGGCCTCGCAGGGGCTGTTCCACTGGGGGGCGGGTCTGTCGAGGCGGCCGGACTGGTCGGGCCGGCCGGCCAGGCTGAACAGCGCGTTGCGCCGGCTGCCGTTCTGCGGGCAGTCGGCGGGCGTGGCCGGTCCGTAGTCGTAGAACAGGGAGATGTCGTCGACGCCGTCGCCGTTGTGGTCGCGGGCCCCGCTCCGGGGGAGGACGGTGTCGACGAAGTGGGTTCCGCTCGCGTAGTAGCCGTCGACGGCGGCGTCGATCTGTGCCGGGGTCAGGGCGGCGGAGTTGTTGTAGTAGACCCAGTTGGCCTTCATGTCCCAGCTGCGGGCCGGGCCGGTGGCGGTCAGCTCCGTGAACCACTCGTTGAAGTTGAGGGTCATGTTCTCGCGCGGGTAGTACTTCGAGGCCGCGCTGCCGGACAGGCGGTGGTACTCCTGCCCGTCGACGGAGAAGGTGACGGTGCCGTCCTTGGCGGTCATGGCCAGGGTGTGCCAGCCCCGCAGGGAGTTGACGGCGTCGTTCTTGTTGTAGGTCAGCTTGTCCTCGGGGGTGACGCTGTACCAGGCGGTCGTGTAGAGCGAGGGGCCCGGTGCGCCCCAGCCGCCGTTGGGCAGGTACTCGAAGTCGAGCTCGCTGTAGAGCTTGTTCTCCGGGGAGATGGCGTAGAAGGCCTGGACGGGGTGGTCACCGCCGGTGCCGGCCCCGGTGCCGGGGGCGTCGCTGAAGTAGACGCGTGCGGCGTAGGTGCCGGTCGCGAACTTGCGCTGGGTGGTGGTGATCTGGGCGTGAGTCGTGCCCGCCGCGGTGCCGTCGGTGGTGGCCCGCAGTCGCATCGCCCGGCCGCCCTTGGCGGAGTCGTCGGCCGGGAAGCTCACGGCGTTCGGGGACCAGGAGGCGTTCTTCACTCCGGGCCCGCCGGTTTCCGAGCGTATGTGCCAGCCGTGGTCGGCGAGGGCGGCGTCGTCCGGGCCGCTGTAGTGGAAGTCGTCGAAAAAGGTGCCGACGGGCGCCGATGTGGCCGGGGTCGGGCCGCCCCTCGGGGCGGATGGCGACGCGTCGGCCGTGGTGGGGACGGCCACGGCCGCCGCGCAGGTCAGTGCGGCCGTGGCGAGGAACCCGAGGCGCCTGCGGCCGGAGCGGCCTCGGGGTCGAGCGTGGTGCATGCGGTTTCTCCGTCGAGGAAAAGCGTGGGGCGTGTGGGGCCGCCGGTTTTCTTTACGCACGCCATACTCGCACCCCGTCCGGCAGGGCCTGACCTGCGCCTGCCGTGAGCGCCGCGCGTCAGCACGGCGGGCGGAAGGGGATTCCCGGGAAGTAGTGGTTCCATTCGGCGCGGGTGAGGGCGGGGTGGGCCGTGGCACAGACGCGGGCGGCGACGCGGGCGGGGTCGGACTCCCACAGCAGGACGGTCCGGTCGCGGCTGGTGGTGGCGAGGGTGTGGCCGTCGGGGCTGAAGGCCACGCGGTGGAGCCGGTCGGTGTGGCCGGTGAGGACGGCGAGTTGAGTGGGGTGCCGTGGGGTGGTGGTGTTCCACAGGCGGGCGGTGCGGTCGTCACCGGCCGAGGCGAGGGTGCGGCCGTCCGGGCTGAACGCGAGGTAGTAGACGGCGCTGGTGTGGCCGGTGAGGACGGCCAGCCGGTGGGGGTGGTCCGTAATGTCCCACAGGCGCACGGTGTGGTCGTCACCGGCGCTGGCCAGTGCCCGTCCGTCGGGGCTGAACGCCACCGCCCGTACGACGTCGGTGTGTTCGGCGAGTACGGCCGACTGACGGGGGCGGTCGGGGGCGCCGAGGTCCCACAGGCGCACGGAGTGGTCGTCACCGGCGGTGGCCAAGGTGCGGCCGTCGGGGCTGAAGGCGGCGGAGCGCACGGGGGCGGTGTGTTCGGTGAGGGTGGCCAGTGCGGTGGGGTGTTGGGGGTCGGTGAGGTTCCACAGGCGTACGGTGCGGTCCTGGCCGGTGGTGGCCAGGATGCGGCCGTCGGGGCTGAAGGCCACGCCTTCCGGGTTGCGGGTGTGGGCGGTGATCCGCGCCAGGGCGGAGGGGTGCGTGCGGTCCGTGAGGTCCCACAGGAGTACGGTCCGGTCCTCGCTCGTGGTGGCGAGCAGACGGCCGTCAGGGCTGAAGGCGGCGTTGTAGACGTTGTCGGTGTGGCCGGTGAGGACGGCCAGTTGGCTGGGGGCTGGGCGGTGGGTGAGGTCCCACAGGCGGGTGGTGCGGTCCTGGCCGGTGGTGACGAGGGTGCGGCCGTCGGGGCTGAAGGCCGCGCCGAAGACGTAGTCGGTGTGGCCGGTGAGCGCGGGCACGGGCAGGTCCCACAGGCGGGTGGTGTGGTCCTGGCCCGCGGTGGCGAGCGTACGGCCGTCGGGGCTGAAGGTGACGCCGTTGACGGCGTCGATGTGGCCCGGGAGCACGGCGAGTCGGTCGGGGCGGTGCGGGTCGGTGACGTCCCACAGGCGGGCGGTCCGGTCCCTGCTGCCGGTGGCGAGCGTACGGCCGTCGGGGCTGAACGCCGCCGCTCTGACTCCTTCGCTGTGGCCGGTGAGGGTGCTCGACTCCTCGGGGTGGCGCGGGTCGGTGACGTTCCACAGGCGCGTCGTGCCGTCGTCACCGCCGGTCGCCAGTGTGTGCCCGTCGGGGCTGAACGCCGCCGGCCACACTTTCCCGTGATGAGCGGTCAGGACGGCGGATTCGGCGGGCTGTCCGCGTTCGGTGACGTCCCACAGCCGTACGGTGCCGTCCTCGCTCGCCGTGACCAGCGTGTGCCCGTCCGGGCTGAACGCCGCCGACCACACCTTGTCCCGGTGGGCCGTCAACACCGCCGATCGGTCGGGGCGTTCGGGGTCACCGGCATCCCACAGTTCGACCCTGCCGTCCTCGCCCGCCGTGGCCAGCGTGCGCCCGTCCGGGCTGAACCCCAGGCCGCAGACGCTGCCGTCGCGGGCGGGCAACGCCGCCGACTGCCGTGGGCGGTGCGGGTCGGTGACGTCCCACAGCCGGACCGTACGGTCGTTGCTCGCCGTGGCCAGAGTGCGGCCGTCGGGTCCGAAGGCCACGCCGCAGACGGTGTCCGCGTGGGCGGCGAGGGTGGCCGACTCCCGTGGCCGGTGCGGGTCGGTGAGGTCCCACAGCCGGACCGTACGGTCGTCGGCGGCGCCGGCCGCGAGGTGGCCCCGGGGGCTGAACGCGAGGGCGGCGTCGCGGTCGGTACGGCCGGGCAGCCGGGTGGCGTACGGGGTGGAGAAGGCGCTCAGGAGGGCTCCTCGGGCCTCGACGGTGGGGACGAGGCGGTAGGCGGCCAGACCGAGCTGGACGGACAGGGCGGGGTCGCGCACGCGCAGGGCCTCCGCCTGGGCGGCCACTTTCTGGGACAGGGCGGTGTCGCGCTCGTGCGTGGCCGTGCGGTCGGCGCGGACCGCGAGGACGGTGGTGCCGAGGGCGACGACGGCCAACGCGGCGAGCAGGGCGACGAGTTGGCGCAGCCGGCGGGTGCGGCGGCGGGCGGCGGCCGCTTCGTGTTCCTCGGCCGCCGTGGAGGCGTCGAGGAAGGCGCGCTCGCTGCGGGACAGGGCGGTGGGGTGGGAGGCCGCCCAGTCGCGGGCCAGGGACAGGCGGGTCCCCCGGTGGAGCGCGCTCGGGTCGCGGCCGAGGCGCTCCCAGGCGTGTGCGGCGTCGGTGAGCTGGCGGTGGACGCGCAGTCCGGCCCGGTCGTCGTCGATCCATCGCCGCAGCCGGGGCCAGGCGCGGATGACGGCCTCGTGGGCCACTTCGACGGTGCCGTCCGCCAGGACGAGGAGGCGGGCGGCGGCGAGCCGGTGCAGCAGGTCGTCGAGGGTGCCGGGGTCGGTGAGGCCGGTGAGCTCGTCCAGGGGGACCCGGCGCCGGGTGTCCTCCGTGCCCTCGCCCAGGGCGGTCAGCCGGGTGAACAGGGCGTGCATGACGTCCCGTTGGGGTGCCGACGCGCCGGTGTAGACGTCCTCGGCGGTCCGGGCGACGGCCTCGTGGACGCCGCCCGCGGCCTCGTACGCCTCCAGGGTGAGCATGCGTCCCTTGCGGCGCCGCCAGGTCTCCAGCAGGGCGTGGGACAGCAGGGGCAGCCCGCCCGGTTCGCCCGACGCCTCGTCGACGAGACGGGCCGTCAACGCGCGTTCCACGACGAGCCCTTGGGCGGCGGCGGATTTGACGATCACTTCGCGGAGTGCGTCCGGGGTCATCGGGCCGACGGGCAGGCTCGCCCTCCTGACGGCCCGGGCCAGTCCCGGGTGTTCCAGGCAGCGGGCGTAGAAGTCCGCCCGTACTCCCACGACGACGCGGATGCGGCTGCCCGGGTTCTCGGCGGTCAGCACGCGGTCGATGAACGCGGCGCGTGCGTCGGGGTCCTGCCCCAGGGTGAAGACTTCCTCGAACTGGTCGACGATCAACCAGGTGTCCCCCGGCTTTCCTTGGCCCTTCCCCTCCGGCTTCTCCCCGGCGGGTGTGAACAGTTCCGCGTGCTCGTGGAGGAGTTGCGTGCCGGGGGTGAGGACCCGCACGGCGGCGGGGCGCGGTGCGTCGAGGGTCCGCAGCCGGGGGATCAGACCGGCGCGCAGGAGCGAGGACTTGCCGCTGCCGGACGGGCCGAGGACGACGGTCACCCGGTGCGCGCACGCCAGGCGCAGCAGCTCGTCGGTGAGTTCGGTACGGCCGAAGAAGCGGTCGCCGTCTCCGGTGTCGTAGCGGGCCAGCCCCCGGTACGGCGGGTCGGCCGGTTCGTCGTCCTCGGGGACCGGCCGGGCGGCGGCCGCGCGGGCGGCCTCGCGCCACCGCCGCTCCCATTCGGTGTCGTCGCCGTGACACGCCCTGACGTAGGCCAACGCCACGGGCAGGGACGGCAGTCTCTCGCCCGCGGCGGCCTGGGAGAGGGCCGTCGTGGAGTAGCCCGCCGTCCGTGACATGGCGCGGTACGTGGGGGCGCCCGCTTCCTGGCGCAGCTTGCGCAGCCCGAACGCGAAGTGTTCGACCGGACCGGCGGCCGGGTCCACCGGTCGTTCTGGACGTCCCACCGTGCTCCTCCCCCGGATGGACACCGCTGCCCAGCCCATCACGGCGTGCTCCGGAAACAACAGTGGTTCCTCGGCCACGCCCGCGAGCGGGTGCTCCAGGTCCGGTGGAGGTACGCACGGGACGGTGCGGGACCGCCGAAGTGACCGCGTCGGGTCAGAGGCCGTCCTTCCCGAAGGTGTCGGGCACGGACAGTACTGTCCATCGCTGGACCGGCCAGGCGACGGTGATCGCGCGCCCCACCACGTTCTCCACGGGCACGAAACCACCGCCCGGCTCGCGGACGTGTGCGCGGGAGTCACGGGAATCGTCACGGTGGTCGCCCATCACCCAGAGGTGGTTCTTCGGCACCTTGACCGTGCCGACGGGCTCGTCGTCGCACGGGGTGGCTCCGGGATGGAGGTACGGCTCGTCCAGGGCTGTGCCGTTGACCTTGACCGGCTCGCCGCTCCTGCATTCCACGGTGTCGCCTCCCACCGCGATCACGCGCTTGATCAGATGTTCCTCGTCCGCCGGCGGTGTCAGGCCGATGAAGGCCAGGGCCTTCTGGATCCCGCTGGGCTGCGGGGACGGCCCGGGGTGCCAGCCCCCGGGATCGCGGAAGACAACGACCTCCCCCCGCTGCGGTGTCGAGCCGAACCAGGGAGTGAGTTTGTCCACCAGGACCCGGTCGCCCTCGTGCAGCGTGTTCTCCATCGAGCCCGAAGGGATCGAGAACGGCTGCACGAGGAACGTCTTGATCAGCAGGGCCAGCGCCAGGGTGACGCCGACCAGGATCGGTATCTCCCTCCACTTGGAGCGCTTCTTTCTCACCCCTCGGCCGCGCTTCCGGCGTCGGGTGTCCGCCGGCGCTGCCGTGGCGTCGCCGCTCCCGCCGACGGGCGGCTTCTCGGTATGCATCACTGGACTCCTCGTCCGGCCGTGGCGGAGGCTGCTTCAGCGCCCGCTTCCAGACACTGAACGAACGAGGGTTCCCAACTCACCGCGCCGTACGGCCCCACGCCTGGACGAGCAGGGATTCCCGGACGGTGGTGTCCGGTCGGTCCAGGTGCCGGCGGAGGGTTTCGGTCAGGGAGTGGAGGGTGTCGGGGTGCGTGCCCTGTGCCGTGATGCGGTCGTGGAAGAGTCCCGCGAAGTGGAGCAGCAGCCTCTGGTAGAGGTCGCCCGGGCGCCAGTAGTAGACGTGGGCGGTGACGCCGATGTCGGTGGCGCCGACGCTCCGGAGCAGGGTGGGCAGCCGGGCGCCGATGTGCACGTCGCCGCCGAACACGGGAACGATCAGGGACTTGAGCTCGTCCCAGGCGGGGTGCGGGGGGTCGCACTGCCAGGTGGACCAGTCGAATTCCTGGGCGGCGATCCAGCCGCCGGGGCGTGCCGCCCCGGCCATCGCGCGGAGGATCTGCCGCGGGTCGGTGTTGTTGATCAGCAGGAGCCGGCAGTGGACGAAGTCGAAGGCCGCCTGGGGGATTTCGGGCGAGGGCAGGATGCCGTGGACCAGGGAGACATTGCTCAGGTGCCGGGAGGCGGCTGATTCCCGGGCCCATGCGATCATTTGCGGGTCGGCGTCGAGGCCGGTCACGTGTCCGCGCGGGCCGGTCGCGGCGCTGAGCAGGTCCGTGATGCCCAGGGGGCCGCAGCCGACGTCCAGTGCTCGCGCGCCGTCGGCGAGGGGGATGCGGTCGAGGAGGGCGCGGGCTGCGGGGCGGAGCAAGTCGCCCTGTGCGAGCAGGCGTTGTCTCTCGCGCTCGGAGGCGCCGAGGCGGTAGTCGGGGGCGGGCGGTTCGGTGCGTCCGCTGTCGTGTGTCACGTGGTCTCCTTCGCGCACTGTTCCAGTACTCGTCGGGCGATGGTGAACGCCGTGTTCGCCGCCGGTACGCCGCAGTAGATCGCGGTCTGGAGGAGTACCTCGCGGATGTCCTCGGCGGTGAGTCCGTTGCGCAGCGCGGCCCGGACGTGCAGGGCGAGTTCCTCGTGGTGGCCGCCGGCGACGAGGGCGGTGAGGGTGATACAGCTGCGGGTGCGGCGGTCGAGTCCGGGGCGGGTCCAGATCTCGCCCCAGGCGTAGCGGGTGATCAGCTCCTGGAACGGCGCGGTGAAGGGTGTCGTGGCGGCGGTCGCCCGGTCGACGTGGTCGTCGCCGAGGACGGCGCGCCGTACGGCGGTCCCGTCCGTTGCCGTCGCGGCGAGGTGGTGGCGCAGGGCGTCCAGGACGGGCCGTGGGCGTTCGACGTTGGCCAGGTGGGCGGCGCGCGGGATGCCGAGGAGGGTGGCGTCGGGGATGCCGTCGGCGAGTTCGCGGGTACGGGCCGGGGGGACGGCCCGGTCCTCGCGGCCCGCGAGGACGAGGGTGGGGGCGGAGACGCGGGGCAGGTCCGCCCGCAGGTCGAGGCCGGCCAGGAGGTGGCAGCAGGCGGCGTAGCCGGCCGGGTCGACGGTCCGGTGGTCCGTCACCAGGGCCCGGGCGGCGGGGAGTTGTGCGGTGTCCCGGGTGAACCAGCGTGCGGGTGCGGAGTCGGCGGCCGCGGCGATGCCGTGTTCCTGGACGAGCCGTCGGCGCTCGTGCCACGCCCGCGGGGTGCCGAAGCGGGCCGCGGAGCAGATCAGGGCGAGGGAGGTGACGCGTTCGGGGTGGTGTGCGGCCAGGTGCGTGCCGACCGCGCCGCCGAGGGAGATTCCGGCGCACGCGAAGCGTTCGGCGCCGAGGGCGTCGGCGAGGTCGAGGACGAGGCGGGCGAGGTCGCGCACGGTGGCGTCGGGGCGGAGGAGGGAGGCGGGCGATCCGCCGTGTCCGGGCAGGTCCCAGCGTACGGTGCGGTGGTGGCGGGCCAGTTCGGGGAGCTGCGGGTCCCAGACGGCCGACGAGGTGCCGAGGGACGGGCCGAGCAGGAGGACGGGGGCGTCGTCCGGGCCGTCGACGCGGTGGTGGAGCAGGGGGCGGTTCACGGCTGTCCCCGGTCGTGGGACGGTCGACGGGTGCGCGGGGTCATCCAAGGCGCTGGGTCAGTCGAAGGCAAGGAAGACCGTCTCCTTCGCTCCTTGCAGGTGGATGTCGAAGCGGTGGACGCCCGGGCCTTCCGGCCGGGTCCGGAGCGTCTCCCGGCGCTCGGGCGGCAGGGCGGCCAGTAAGGGGTCGTCGCCCTCATTCTCCTGACCCCACGTCATATAGGCGCGGGTGTAGAGGTGGTGGAGGAGTCCCCGGGCGAAGACGCACACCGAGAGGTAGGGCACGCCGCCGGGCGGCAGGGTGCGCAGGGTGTAGTGGCCGTCGGCGTCGGTGGCGGCGCGGCCGAAGCCGGTGAAGGTCACGCCGTCGCGTCCCGCGTGGCCGCCCGTGGCGGGGTCGCGGCGCAGTGAGCCGGGTGCGCCGGTGCGGCTGCCGTCCGGGGCGGGCTGCCAGAACTCCAGCAGCGCGTCGGGGACGGGTTCGCCGGCGCCGTCGTGGACGTACCCGTGGACGGTGAGCGCGTCCGGGTGCCCGGCGGGGGCGATCGCGTGCCCGTCGGGGGTGGGCAGGGCCTGCCCGAAGTACGGGCCGACGGTCTGGGAGGGGGTGGGGAGGCGCTTCATCGGCGGCCTCCGTCGGTACGGGTCGCGGCGGGCCCGTCGAGGACGATGTCCCAGCGGTAGCCGAGCGCGTGGTCGGGCGTGGACAGGTCGGGGTCGTGGGCGGCGATCAGGCGGGAGCGGGCGGAGAAGTCGGTGACGGACTGCAGGATGGGGTCGTAGGGCAGGAGCGGGTCGCCGGGGAAGTACATCTGGGTGACGAGGCGTTGGGTGAACGCGGTGCCGAAGAGCGAGAAGTGGAGGTGTGCGGGCCGCCAGGCGCCGGTGTGGTTGTGCCAGGGGTAGGCGCCGGGCTTGATGGTGGTGAAGCGGTAGCGTCCTTGACGGCCGGTCAGGCAGCGTCCGGTGCCGGTGAAGTTGGGGTCGAGCGGGGCGGGGTGGCGGTCGCGGTGGTGGGCGTACCGTCCGGCGGCGTTGGCCTGCCAGATCTCGACGAGCTGTCCGGTGACGGGGCGCCCGTCGCGGTCGAGGAGGCGGCCGGTGACGGTGATGCGTTCCCCGAGGGGTTCGCCGGGGTGGCCCTGGGTGAGGTCGGCGTCGGAGTCGGTGACGTCGGCGGGGCCGAAGACCGGGCCGGAGAGTTCGGCGGCTTCGGGGTCGTGGACGGCGACGAGGGGGTGGCGGGGGTGGCGGAGGCGGCTGCTGCGGTAGGGGGCGTAGTCGCGTGGGGGGTGGTGGCGGGTGAGGCCGGAGGCGGCGTAGTCGCGGGCGAGCCGGTCCATTTCGTGGGAGATGTGGTGCTGGGTGGGTGTGGTCGAGGGCAAGGGGTTCGCCTTTCGGGTGCGGCGTGGATGCGGCATGGATACGGACGGGATCTGCTGTCGGGGCGCGAAGGGCCGGCGTCGGGGGCGGTTACGCCCCGAGTCGCGTCCCGAGTCACGTCCCGAGTGGTGTCCCGAGGGGAGTCCCGGGTTGCGTTCCGAGGGGAGAAGCCCTCCGCACCGGGGCCCCCGTCCGTCGGGCGATCTCCTCGAACTCCACCCCCGGCGCCGTCTCGGTCACCACCAGCCCCTCCTCCGTCACGTCGAGCACCCCCAGATCCGTGATGATCCGGTGCACGCATGCCCGTCCCGTGAGCGGCAGGGAGCATTCCCGGACGATCTTCGGTGTGCCGTCCTTCGCGGTGTGTTCCGTGAGGGCGATGACGCGGCGGGCGCCGTGCACGAGGTCCATGGCGCCGCCCATGCCCTTGACCGTCCTGCCGGGGACGGTCCAGTTGGCCAGGTCGCCCCGGGCCGAGACCTGCATGGCGCCCAGGACCGCGGTGTCGAGGTGGCCGCCGCGGATCATGCCGAAGGAGAGTGCCGAGTCGCAGCAGGCCGCGCCCGGGAGGGCGGTGACGGTCTCCTTCCCGGCGTTGACGAGGTCCGGGTCGACCTCGTGCTCGTACGGGTAGGGGCCGACGCCGAGCAGTCCGTTCTCCGAGTGCAGGACGACTCCGGCGTCCGGGGGCAGGAAGTCGGCGACGAGGGTGGGCAGTCCGATGCCGAGGTTCACGTACGTACCGGGTCGCAGTTCGCGGGCGGCGCGGGCCGCCATGTGGTGTCGGGTCCAGCTCATGCGGTGCGTACCGTCCTGCGTTCGATGGGTTTGCCGGCCGCCTGCCGTGGTGTGAGGGCGACGACGCGCTGGACGAAGACGCCGGGCAGGTGGATGTGGTCGGGGTCCAACTCGCCGGGTTCCACGAGGCGTTCGACTTCGGCGATGGTGACGTGTCCGGCCATGGCGGCGAGGGGGTTGAAGTTGCGGGCGGTCCGGTGGAAGACGAGGTTGCCGTGGCGGTCGCCGAGGGCGGCGTGGACGAGGGCGAAGTCGGTGGTGATGCCGTGTTCCAGGACGTGGGGGCGGCCGTCGAACTCTCGGATCTCCTTGGGTGGTGCGGCCTTGGCGACGCGGCCGTCGGGGGTGTGGCGGCGGGGCAGTCCGCCGTCGGCGACCTGGGTGCCGATGCCGGCCGGGGTGTAGAAGGCGGGGATGCCGCAGCCGCCGGCGCGCAGGCGTTCGGCGAGGCTTCCCTGCGGGGTGAGTTCCACTTCCACTTCGCCGCTCAGGTAACGGCGCGCGAATTCCTTGTTGTTGCCGAGGTAGGAGGCCGTCACGCGGCGGATCCGGCCGGCGGCGAGGAGGGTGCCCAGGCCGCCGCCGTCCACGCCGCAGTTGTTGGAGACGACGCTCAGTGCGGTGGCGCCCTGCTCGTGCAGTGCCCGGATGAGGGTGTCGGGTACGCCGGTGAGGCCGAAGCCGCCGACGGCGAGCGAGGCGCCGTCCGCGATGTCGGCGACGGCCTGAGCGGCGGAGGCCACCGCTTTGTCCATGGTGTTCATGTGGCCACTCCCCTGCGGTGCGACGGGCATTCTCGCGTCCAGGGTCGGCCGGTCATGCGGAGTAGCGGTAGACGGCCTGGGCGACGGCGGCGGGTTTCGGCTGGCCGTCGATCTCCACGGTGAGGTCGACGGTGAGCTGTGCGCCGCCCTGGACCTCGGTGGCGTCGGCGACGACGGCGTGGGCGCGGATCCTCGATCCGACGGGGACGGGTGCGGGGAAACGGACCTTGTTGAGGCCGTAGTTGACGGCCATGCCGATGCCCTGGATGTCCAGCAGCCGGTTCCACAGGGGGATGAGCAGGGAGAGGGTGAGGTAGCCGTGGGCGATGGTGGTGCCGAAGGGGCCGTTCTTCGCGCGGTCGGGGTCGACGTGGATCCACTGGTGGTCGTCGGTGGCGTCGGCGAAGGTGTCGACGCGTTCCTGGGTGATCTCCAGCCAGTCACTGCGGCCGAGGTCGGTGCCGGTGAGGTCGAGGAGTCGGGCGATGCCGTGGACGGTACGGGGCACGGTGGGTGCGGCCTCTCTGTGAAAGTGACGAAGTGACACGCGAGCACAGGGGTCAGGGCTGCCGCCGATAGGCCTCCCGGAGCGGTCCCTTGAGCAGCTTGCCCGCGCCGTTGCGCGGGAGGCTGTCGGTGAAGACGACCGATTTGGGGATCTTGTAGCGGGCGAGGCGGCCGTCCAGGTGCGCGGTGAGTTCGCCGGCGCTCGCGCTGTGCCCGGGGCGCAGGACGACGACGGCGCGGCCGACCTCGCCCCAGGTCGTGTCGGGGACGCCGAAGACGGCGCACTCGGCGACGGCCGGGTGGTCGAGCAGGGCTGTCTCGACCTCGGCGGGGCAGACGTTCTCGCCGCCGGAGATGAAGATGTCCTTGAGCCGGTCGACGAGGTGGTACCAGCCGTCGGCGTCCACGGTGGCGAGGTCCCCGGAGCGGAACCAGCGGCCGTCGCGGAAGGCGTCGGCACTGTCCTGGGGGCGGCCCCAGTAGCCGGGGGTGACGTTGGGTCCGGCGACCAGGACCTCGCCCGCCTCCCCCGGTGCGACGGGTTCGCCGTCGGGGCGAAGGAGCCGTACGTCGGTGAAGAAGTGGGGGACGCCCGCGGATCCGGCGTGGGTGGCCACGTCGTGCCGGTCGAGGAGCAGGACGCCGGGGGCGGCCTCGGTCATGCCGTAGCCCTGGACGAAGGTGAGTCCCCGGTCGAGGTAGCGGCGGATGGTGCGGTCGGGGACGGGGGCGCCGCCGCACATGAGGGTGCGCAGGCTGCTGAGGTCGGCATCGTCCCAGCCGGGTGCGGCGGCGATCGCGTCGTACATGGCGGGGACGCCGAACAGGCAGGTGATCCGGTGCCGTTGGACGAGTTCGAGGGTGCGTGCGGGGTCGAAGGCGGACTCCAGGACGGCGGTGCCGCCCTTGAGGAGGGTGGGCAGGCAGGTCATGTTGAGCGCGGCGGTGTGGAAGAGGGGCGCGCTGACCAGGGTGGTCTCGTCGGTGGTGAGGTCGGCGTCGACGAGGACGTTGAGGCTGTTCCAGAGGATGTTGCCGTGGGTGAGGACGGCGCCCTTGGGGCGGCCGCCGGTCCCCGAGGTGTACATGATCATGCACAGGTCGTCGGGGCCGACGGGCTGGTCGAGCTGTTCGGTGCGGGATCCGGCCAGCAGGGTCTCGTAGGTGTCTCCCTCGGCCTCCAACACCTCTGTCTGTGCGTCGAGTTCGGCCGCTGCCGGATGGCGTACGGTCAGCAGGATCCGGGCGCCGGAGTCCCGCAGTTGGTGGCGGAGCTCCGCCGTGGCGAGGCGGGTGTTGAGCGGGACGAAGACGGCGCCGAGGGTTCCGGCGGCGAACAGGGTCTCCAGGTGGGCGGGGTGGTTGGGGCCGAGGAAGGCCACCCGGTCGCCCTGCCGTACGCCGTGCGCGCGCAGCAGGTGGGCGAGGCGGGTGACGCGGTCGTGGAGCCGGGCGTAGGTGGTGGGCTGCTCCTCGTGGAGCAGGGCGGTGCGGTGCGGGGTCTTGCGGGCCCGGCGGGCGGGCCAGGAACCGATGCCGTGGTTGTGCAACGCTCACTCCCTGGTCGGCGGCACTGCGGTGCGTCACTGCGGCGTGCCCAGGCCCAGCAGCCGGGCGGCGTTCTCCTTGAGGATCTTGGGGCGGACGGTGTCCTTGAGCGGGAGCGCGGCGAAGTCGGCGAGCCAGCGGTCGGGGCTGATGAGCGGGTAGTCGGAGCCGAAGAGCACCTTGTCCTGGAGCAGGCTGTTGGCGTAGTGGACGAGCTGGGGCGGGAAGTACTTGGGGGACCAGCCGGAGAGGTCGATGTGGACCTGGGGTTTGTGGGTGGCGACCGCGAGGGCCTCGTCCTGCCAGGGGAAGGAGGGGTGGGCGAGGACGATGCGCATGCCGGGGAAGTCGGCGGCGACGTCGTCGACGTCCATGGGGTTGGCGTACTTCAGGCGGATGCCGCCGCCTCCGGGGGCGCCGGCGCCGATGCCGGTCTGGCCGGTGTGGAAGAGGGCGATGGTGCCGGTCTCCTCGATCGCCTCGTACAGGGGGTAGGCGAGGCGGTCGTTGGGGTGGAAGGCCTGGAGGCTGGGGTGGAACTTGAAGCCCCTGACGCCGAACTCCCCGGCCAGGCGGCGGATCTCGCGCGCTCCGAGCCTTCCCTTGTACGGGTCGACGCTGGCGAAGGGGATGAGGACGTCCGGGTGCTCCCGGGCGGCTTCGGCGACTTCCTCGTTGGGGACGGCCGGGGTGCCGGTGGCGGCCTCGGCGTCCACGGGGAAGACGACGCAGGCCATGCTGCGTTCGCGGTAGTGGGCGGCGATCTCGGGGAGGGTGGGGCGGCGGTGTTCGGTCCCGAAGTAGGCCCCGGCGGCGGCGTCGAGTTCGTCGGGGAGGGAGGTGTGGCCGCGGGAGGAGATCTCGGCGTGGGTGTGCATGTCGATGGCGACGAGTTCACCGACGTTCACCGGGCGGTCTCCTCCTGGGTGCGGGGCGCGGGGATGCCGTAGGTCTCGGGGGTGCGTCCGACGCTGACGGGCCAGGCGGCCGCGATGGTCTCCGCGCTCCAGCCGCCGTCGGCGTAGGCGACGGCGATCTCCTGCGGGTGGGACCACAGGGCGAGTCTGTCGCCGCCGATGCCGATGCACTGGCCGGTGATGCCGGCGGCGGCGTCGGAGGCGAGGAAGGCGACGAGGGGGGCGACGTCCTCGGGGGTGCCGAAGCCCTCTGCTTTGCGCAGGGAGTCGGGCAGGGGGGTGCCGTGCTGTTCCAGGGCCTCGATGTGGGGGGCGAAGGCGGGGATGGTGCGGGTCATCGCGGTGGCGGCGACGGGGATGACGGCGTTGGCGGTGATCCCGGCGCGCTCCAGTTCCATGGCCCAGGTGCGCACCATGGCCGCGATGCCGGCCTTGGCCGCGGCGTAGTTGGTCTGGCCGAAGTTGCCGCGCTGTCCGGCGGGCGAGCCGGCGACGATGACGCGGCCGCCGTCGCCCTGTTCGCGCATGTGCTGGACGGCCGCCCGGACGCAGGTGAAGGTGCCGCGCAGATGGACACGAACGACGGTGTCGAAGTCGTCGTCCGTCATCTTCCACAGCACCCGGTCGCGCAGGACGCCCGCGTTGGTGACCATGATGTCCAGCCGTCCGAAGGCGTCCACGGCGCGGTCGACGAGGGTCTGCGCGGCCTGTGCGGTGCCGACTTCGGCGGGTTGGGCGACGGCGCGGCCGCCCGCGTCCTCGATCTCCTTGACCGCGGCGGCCGCCGTGCCGGCGTCCACGTCGTTGACGACGACGGCCGCGCCGGCGGCCGCGAGGGCCTTGGCGTAGGCGAGTCCGAGTCCGCGTCCGCTGCCGGTGACGACGGCCACCTTCCCGTTCAGTTGCATGGGAGTTGCTCCTCTGCTGGGGTGGAGGGACCCGTTCAACTTAGGCAGCTCCATGTCGGCCGTCAATGGAGTGCCGAGTATTTCGGCTTGTTCCGTACGGCGCCGGTCCGCCGCCTACGCTGTGCGCGTGACCATCCTCGAAATCGCCCCGCGCCCCCAGTCGTTGATGCTGAACTTCTTCGGCATCCATGTGCTCGGCCGGGACGTCGCCCTGTCCTCCGGCTGCGTGATCGAGGTGTTCGCCCGGGTCGGCGTCACCGAGGAAGCGGTCCGCTCGACCCTGACCCGCATGGTCGCCCGGGGACTGCTGCGACGGCAGCGCAGGGGACGCAGGATGTACTTCGCCCTCACCCCGCGCGCGGTGGCGGTCCTGCGGGACGGGCGCGAGCGCGTCTGGCGCACCGGCGCCGTCAACCGCGACTGGGACGGGCAGTGGACCCTCGTCGGCTTCTCCCTGCCGGAGTCCTGGCGGCGTGAACGGCACGATCTGCGCACGCGGTTGACCTGGGGCGGTTTCGGGCCGCTGCAGAACGGGCTGTGGGTGGCGCCCGGCGTCGTGGACGTGGCCGAGCTCCTCGGTGACCTGGCGTTCCAGGACCGGCTGCGGGTCTTCCGGGGCACGGTGCTCGCTCCCACGGAGGTGACGCGGGTCCTGGAGTCCGCCTTCGACATCGCCGCGATCGCCGCCCGGTACCACGCCTTCCTCGACCGCTGGAGCCGGCCGGGCGCCCTCGGATCCGACGCCCTGGGCGGCCAGTTGCTGCTGCACACGGACTGGCTGGAATGCGTCCGCGACGACCCCCGGCTGCCCGCCGAGCACCTGCCCGCCGACTGGCCCGCGATCCGCGCCGAGAAGCTGTTCCACTCCCTGGCCCGGCGCTGCGCGGCCGCCGCCCGCGCCGAGGCGGGACGCGTCCTCGACTGCGTCCCCGCACTCCCGGCAGACTCTTGACCGCCGTAGGAGCGGCGCCCTAGATTCGACGCCCTCTCGACGGCGCCGGCGGCTCGCCGGTATCCGCACGCTCCTCCCCTGCCCGCCCGCACCCGGGAGCACTCCACCATGCGCTCACGCCTCGCCCGACGCGTCGCTGTCGTCTGCACCGCCCTGGCGTTGACCGCCGGTCCGGCGGTCGGCGCGCGCGCCGCGACCACCACCGAGCACCGCACCGGCACCCTCGCCGACGGCGCCACCTGGGTCGCCGACGTCCCGCCGCACTGGAACGGCACGCTGCTGCTGTTCGCCCACGGTTTCGGACCCGCCCGCGCCCAGGACGCGCCCGACGCGGCCACCGCCTCCGCGCTGCTCGCCGAGGGCTACGCGCTCGCGGGCTCCTCCTACGACCCCGACGGCCCGCAGTGGGCCCTGGCCGGCGCGGAACGCGACCAGTTCGCCACCCTCGACGCCTTCACCACGGCCGTCGGCCGCCCTCAACGCACCATATCCGTAGGCCAGTCCATGGGCGGCCTGGTCAACGCCCGGATGGCGCGCGACGCACACGGGCGGCTCGACGGCGCGCTCGGCCTGTGCGGCCTGGTCGCCGGTGGCCTCGATCTGAACAACTATCAGCTCGCCGGGGAGACCGCCCTCGCCGCGCTGCTCGCCCCGGACGAGGGGATCGCCCTCACCGGCTACCCGAGCGCCGAGGCGGCCGGCGCGGCCGCCGGACTCCCTGACCGCGGCGGTCGACAGCGCCCAGAACACCCCTGAGGGCCGCGCCCGGATCGCGCTCGCGGCGGCCTACCTCAATCTGCCCGCCCGGTCCCCGGACCAGGACCCGGCCGGGGCGGAAGCGCGGCAGTACCAGTGGCTGACCACCGGGCAGCTGCGTTTCATCATGACCGGCCGCTACTCCGTCGAGCAGGCCGCGGGCGGGGACAGCGGCTCCACCGAGGGGCTGAACTGGGCGGCCCTGCTGGCCCGTTCGCCGCATCAGCGTGAGGTGCGCGCGCTGTACCGGGCAGCCGGTCTCGACCTGGACGACGATCTCGCGGTACTCTCCCGGGCGCCGGCGCACCGCGCCGACCCGGCCGCGACCCGCCGGCTGGCCCGTACCTCCACGGCCGGCGGACATCTGGACGTACCGCTGCTCGGCCTGCACACCATCGCCGATCCCCTCGTCCCGGCCGAGCAGGAGACAGTCTTCGCCGCGCGCGTCCGCGCCGCCGGTGACGCCCCCCTGCTGCGGCAGGCCTACGTCGCCCGCGAGGGCCACTGCACGTTCACGCCGCAGGAGATCCTCGCGGGCCTGCACGCGCTCGTCCGCCGTCTCGACACCGGCCACTGGACCGGCACCGGTGCCGCCGCCCTGACCGCCGACCAGCCGGCCGGCACGACGGCCTTCACCGACCGCCGGCCCGGACCCCTGGTCACGCCCTGACCCCCGCCGCCCCGTTCTCCCTCTACTCACCCCTGTCCCATTTGCACCTTTGTGGCCTTCCTGGCCGAAAGACTGATGCGCGCCCGCCGGCCCCTCGCTAGCTTTCGGGAGAAAAGACCGCACAAGTGGATCATTGGGGCCCGTGGACATTCTGGTGATAGAGGACGACCCCCATGTCGCGGCCGCGCTCCGGCGCGGCCTGGAGGCCGAGGGGTACAGCGTGGAGCACGCAGCCGACGGCCTCCACGGCCTGCAACTGGCGCTGCGCCACACCTACATGGCCATCGTCCTCGACATCATGCTGCCGGGCGTCCACGGCTACCGGATCTGCGCCGAGCTGCGCAGGGCGGGCGTGCACACCCCCATCCTCATGCTCACCGCCAAGGACGGCGAGTACGACCAGGCCGAGGGGCTCGACACCGGTGCCGACGACTACCTGTGCAAGCCTTTCTCCTACGTCGTCTTCCTGGCCCGGCTGCGTGCCCTGATCCGCCGCGGCGGCACCAGGGACACCGTCCTGCGCGCCGACGACCTGTGGCTGGACCAGTCGGCCCGCCGCTGCGGGCGCGGCGAGACCGAGATCCGCCTCACCGGCCAGGAGTTCGCCGTCCTGCACTGTCTGCTCCGCTCCGCCGGACAGGTCCTGTCCAAGCTGGAGATCCTCGACGACGCGTGGGACATGGCCTACGACGGCGACCCCGGCATCGTCCAGGTCTACATCAGCCTGCTGCGGCGCAAGGTCGACCAGCCCTTCGGCCGGCGCAGCATCCAGACCGTCCGCAGGGCCGGCTACCGGCTGACGGCCGACGGTGCCTGAGCGCTCCGGCGGCGGCCCGGGACGTCAACCGCGGCCGCGACATGGCCGGTTGCGGCCGGGAGTGCCCCTTCGCGGGGGACGGCCCGGGCGTCTGACGACGCGGGTGCGCACCGCTCTGGCCGCCTGGCTCGCCGCGCTCCTCGTCGCCGGCGCCGGGGCCTGGTGGCTGCGCCAGCACCTGTACGACTCCCGGATGGAAGCGAGCCGCAGACAGGCCTTCTTCCAGGCCAAGGCCATCGCCGGCGAGAACTCGGTCGACCAGGGCGGCACGACCGTCGTGCACGCCAACACCCTCTCCCTGCCCTACGTCGTCATCGACCCGGAGGGCACTCCCGTCCTCCAGGGCGCGCCCCTGAAGGGCCAGACGCTCCACCGCGAACAGCTCACGCCCGCACCCTCGGAGGCGCTCCCGAGCTGGAGCGTCGAGCGCGAGGTCCGCCTGGACCCCCGTCCCGCGCGGGCCAAGAACCGCTACTCGGGACGCACGTTCACCGCCGTCGGCGTCTGGAGTTACGTCCCGGAACCGGATCCGAAGAGGGGCTCCACCTACTTCACCGCCGGGGCCGGGCAGTACACCGTCTACGTGCTGGTGACGCCCTTCGAGGCGGAGGACACCGTCGCCGACATCGACCCCGCCCTGTGCGCCGGGGTGCCCGGTGCCGCTTTCCTCGTCGCCGCCTTCGTCTGGCTGACGACCGGCAGCGCCCTGCGTCCCGTGGAGGCCATCCGCGCCGAGCTCGCCGAGATCGGCGAACAAGGGCTGGACCGCCGGGTCCCGGTGCCGCGCGGCCGGGACGAGATCCACCGCATGGCCGTCACCACCAATGACACCCTGGACCGGCTGCAGCGCTCGGCCGAGGAGCAGAGCCGGTTCGTCGCCGACGCCTCGCACGAGCTGCGCAGTCCCCTCGCCGCTCTGCGCACCACTTTGGAGGTGTCGCTCGCCCATCAGGAGAGCACCGACTGGCCGCGTGCCACCGCCACGGCGGTGGAGTCCGTGCGGCGGCTGCAGCAGCTCACCGACGACCTGCTCTTCCTCGCCCGCCCCGACGGCCCGGCCCGTGACGCGGAGCGCTTCGACCTCGCCGACACCGTCCGTGATCTCGTCACGGAGCTCCGCCATCTGCACGCGGACCGGGCCGAGTTGGCGTCCTCCCTCCCGGGGACAGCCGCTGTCCACGGCCACCCCCTCCAGCTGCGCCGGCTGTTGCGCAACCTTGTGGACAACGCCGTCCGCCATGCCCGTACGGCCATCACGGTCACGATGACCGCCGACGGGGAGACCGTCCGGGTCGAGGTGCACAACGACGGCTCCGACATCGCGCCGGCCGACCGCGAGCGGATCTTCGAGCGTTTCACCCGGCTCGACGAGTCCCGCAGCCGCGACGCGGGCGGCAGCGGTCTGGGCCTGGCCATCGCCCGGGAGATCGCCGTCCGCCACGGCGGTACCCTCACCGTCGCCGACACCCCGCCCGGTACCGGGGCCACGTTCGTCCTGGAGGTCCCCACCGGGGAGACCCCCTCGTAGAGGCCCGTGAGGAAGGAGCGGCGCGGGCGGGGGCCCGCGCCGCTTCCGTCGGCGCCTCAGCCCTTCCGCGCCCGCGCGAGGACGGCCACCGCGGCCAACGGCACGGCGCCGGCGGCCAGTCCGGTCAGGGCGCCGGGCAGTCCGCCCCCCACGGCGCGCTCGCACACCCCGGCGAGCACGTAGGACAGGCCCGCCGCCGCCGCGGAGGCGAGCACCAGCAGGGCGTGGGCCCGCAGCACCCGCCGGCCGTCCAGTCCGCCGGTCCGCCGGCGCAGCACCGCGGCGGTGACCACGAGGCTGACGCCGAAGGACAGTCCGAAGCAGCCCGCCATGCCGGTCACCGCCCACCGGGTGGGCAGCCACAGGTAACAGGCCGCAGCGCCGGGGGCGTTGACGGCGAAGACCACGAGGTTGAGCAGGAAGGGGGTGCGGCTGTCGTGGAGCGCGTAGAAGGCGCGGGAGAGCACGTAGTGGGCCGAGTAGCAGATCAGTCCCGGTGCGAAGGCCATCAGGGTCCACGCGATGGCCCGCACGTCCTGCGCGCCGGTCCGGCCGTGCCCGAAGGCCAGTGCCGCCAGTTGCGGGGCCAGCGCGAGGAAGCCGAAGGCGGCCGGAACCGTGAAGACGGCGCTGCCGCGCAGCGCCGCGGACAGTTGCTCGCGCAGGCGTGGCATGTCGCCGTCGGCCGCGGCGGCGCTCATGCGGGGCATGGCGGCCGTCATCAGCGAGACGGTGATCACACCGTGCGGGACGATCCACAGCAGGTAGGCGTTGCTGTAGGCGGTGTATCCGACGCCGTGGTCCAGGCCCGCCGCCGCCGCGTCCTGCCCGGCCTGGGTGGACAGCCGGGTCACCACCCAGTAGCCGAGCTGGTCGGTGAGGACCATCAGGACGGTCCAGCCGGCCATGCGCAGCGGAGCTCCCAGGCGGGCGCCGCGCCAGTCGAAGCGGGGCCGCCAGCGCACTCCGGCCCCGCGCAGGCACGGCAGCAGGACCAGGGCCTGGACCGCGATGCCCGCGGTGGTGCCCCCGCCCAGCAACAGGATCTGACCGTCGGTCAGGTCACGTGCGCCGTCGGCCCGGCCGGCGGCCATGTACGTGCCGAAGACGGCGATGACGACGAGGTTGCTGAGCACGGGCGCCCAGGCCATGGGGCCGAACCTGCCCCGGGCGTTGAGGACTTGGCCCACGACCGTGAACAGGCCGTAGAAGAGGATCTGCGGCAGGCACAGGAACGCGAGCGCCACGGTCACCGAGCGCTGGGCCCCGTCGTAGCCGGTGTAGGCGTCGACGATCCACGGCGCGCTCACGGTGGCGGCCGCGGTGAGCGCCAGCAGGGCGGTGGTGAGCGCGGTGAGGAGCCTGTCGGTGTGGGCCGCTCCGCCGTCGGCGTCGCGCTGGGCCGCCGCGACGAGGTCGGGGACGAGCACCGTGTTGAGGGCACCGCCGACGAGCAGGATGAACAGGATATTGGGGACGGTGTTGGCCACGTTGTAGCCGTCGGCCAGGAGTCCGGTGCCCAGGGCCGCCAGGACGACGGCCGCGCGCAGGAATCCGGTGGCGCGCGAGACCACGGAGCCGGAGGCCATCAACAGGCCTGCCGAGCGCCCTCGTCGACGGCGGTGCGCCCCGCCGGACGGGCGGGGCGGGGCCTGTCGCGTACGGGTGCGGGTCACCGGGCCGCCCGGTGGAGAGCCGACCTGGCCTGCCAGTCCTCCCAGGACAGGTTCCACTCGGCGAAGCCGTTGCCGGCCTCGACGGTCTCCTTGCCGCCGGACACCTCGAAGACGTCGCCGGCCTGGGCCCGGTCGTAGAACCAGGTGGCGTCCGCGGTCGTCATGCCGAGGCAGCCGTGGCTGGTGTTGGTCCTGCCGATAGTGGATTCGGCCCACTCGGCCTGGTGGGCGTAGGTACCCGAGATCGTCAGCCGCATCGAGCGCTGGACCCACTGGCCGTACGCGTTGCCCAGGCCCACGGTCTGGGAGTCCATCCAGATGGTGCCCTCCTTGGACATGATCGTCATCTTGCCGCTCCATGTGCGGTTCTGAGCGTCTCCACCGGTCACCGGGATGGTTCTGGCCGTCTTGCCGTCCTGGACGAACGTCAGCCGGTGGGTGTCCAGGTCGACCTTGGCGATCTGGCTACGGCCCACGGTGAAGGCGGTGTTGTAGGAGCGCACCAGGTAGCGGCCGTCGCCGGTGTCCACGCCGTTGAGGTCGGCCTCCAGCGTGACCTTGGTGCCGGGCTTCCAGTACTCCTTGGGCCGCCAGTCGACGCGGTCGCGTTCGGTGAGGGGTTCCTTGACCCAGCCCCACGAGCCCTCGGTGTTGTTGTCGGTGGTCACCTTCAGGCGGCGCTCGACGGCGGCCTTGTCCTTGACGGGGTGGTCGAAGGCCAGGGAGACGGGCTGGCCCACGCCGACGGTCGTGTCCTTGCCGGGCAGTACTTCCACCTTGTTGACCTGCTTCGGGGTCAAGGTGTGGAAGGTGCTGTGCTGTTCGTGGGTCCTGCCGTCGGCACCCTCGGTCCTGACGACGACCTGGAAGCCGGTGCCCGTGGCCAGCGGGGCCTCCGGGGTGAAGGTGGAGTCCTTGAGGGTGCCGGGCCAGGCCTTGCCGCCCCCGACGACGGCGACCTCGGCGAGGGTGCCGTCCTCCACCTTCACGGTGACCGGGTCGCCGGGCCTGACGTCCTGGGCGCCGTCGGCAGGGCTGACGGTGACGCGTGGTTCCTTCTGCGGGCTGCTCTTCGCCTTGTTGCCGCCGTTGTCGCCGCCGCATGCCGCGAGCACGGGCAGCAGCAGGCACAGCAGCCCGGCGAGGACGCGGGGCAGGACAGGGGTGCGGTGGGTGGTGTGCGTGTTCATGGGAGGGCTGCGTCTGCTCCTCGGTAGCGGGGATGTGTCGTGTTCGGCGTGCGGTCAGCGCGAACGGGCTGCCATGTAGGTGCGGAAGGCGAGGTGGAGGGAGCGGCTGAGGACGAGTTCCCACTCGCCGAGGGTCTCGGCGACGTGCCCGCCGGTGCCGAGCTTCCAGCGCAGCAGCCCGTAGTCGGACCCCTCCGGGTCCAGGCAGTCCTTGACCCCGCGCATGTCGTACACGCTCGCGCCCTGCCCGTAGGCGTGCCGGATCATGGCCCACTGAAGGGCGTTGCTGGGCCGTACGGTGCGGTGGTGGTCGGCGTTGGCGCCGTACAGGTACCACGCCTGGGTGCCCACCGAGGCCAGCGTGTGCGCGGCCAGCACCTCGCCGTCGTGGCGGGCGAGGAACAGCCGCATCCGGCCGGGGCGTTCGTTGTTCATCTCGCGGTACTGGCGCTGGAAGTAGGGCAGTTGGCGTCCCAGGTCGAATCCGCCCCGTTCCTGGGTGGCGCACAACAGCCGGTAGAACTCGGGGAGGTGCCCCATGTCGCCCGTGCCGAGTTCGACGCCGCAGGACCGGGCCTTCTTGATGTTGCGTCTCCACTGCGGGTTCAGTCCGCTCCACAGGTCGTCCAGGCTCCGGCCGGCCAGCGGCAGGCGGAAGACGAAGCGGGGCTGGGCGTCCTCCGCCGCGGGCCGCCAGCCCTGGCCGCGCAGCCTGCCGACGACGGTGGCGCCCACCGGGTCCACCTCGTCGGGTATCACGTCGCGCAGTCTGCGGGCCGCCGCCGAACGGACCGTGTCCCGCACGGTTTTCGCCTGCCAGCGGCGCAGCAGCAGCGGCGGCCCCATCCGTACGGCGAACGCGCCCCGTTCCCTCAGGTGGTGGACCATCGGGCCCAGCCAGCGGTCCAGGTGCGGGTCGCCCCAGTCGATGACCGGGCCCTCCGGCAGGTAGCACAGGCGCCGCCCGAGCCGGGGCACGGACCGGGACAGCACCAGGGCCGCGCCCACCAGGCGTCCGCCGGCGTCCCGCCAGCCGAGGTGCTCGGCCTGCCAGCCGTCCTTGACGCGTCCCCAGGAGGGGCACTGCATGAAGCTGACGCCGCCGAGTGCCGCGGCCGCCGGGCTCTCGGTCCACGCCAGATGTTCCGCCTCGGTCAGCGGGACCAGCTGGAGGCGGCGGTCCTCGGTGGGACAGTCGGCCTCCGCGACCAGGCCGGGAAGGAAGGTGAGTTCGTCGTGGTGCACCGGCGCTCCCAGGGAGTTCAGTAGCGGTGATCACCACACATGGTGCGTATTTCGCCTGAACCGTCCCTGAAGACCTTTAAATTCTCTTATGCATCTTCAATGGGTATTCCTGGCATGCTGCGAGGCACGGCCCCGCGGTCGCGGGCCACCGGCGGTGACGCCCCACGAGCGGGCCGGGCGGGACGGAACGACAGGAGACACCACAGATGGGCCGAGCGGACATACGCCGGACTACCCGGCACCGGGGACGCGACAAGCGGCGCAGGAACGGCCGCCGACGGACCGCGGACCCCGGGGCCAGGCCCCGCAAGCGCGGCCTGCGCCGCTTCCTGACCTGGCGCAAGGTCCTGGGCACGGTCCTGACCGGGTGCGTTCTGGGCGTGGGCGCCTTCCTCGCCCTCTACTTCTCCATCAGCATCCCCGAGGGCAACGCCGCGGCCCGGGTGCAGAGCAATATCTACAAGCTTCCCGACGGCACCGTCCTGGCCCGCACGGGCCAGGTCAACCGCGAGCACATATCCCTGTCCAGGATCCCCCGCGAGGTCCAGCAGGCGTTCGTCGCGGCGGAGAACAAGACCTTCTACGAGGACGCCGGCGTCGACGTCGGCGGTATCGCCCGCGCCGCCCTCAGCACCCTGACCGGCAGGGGCAGACAGGGCGGTTCCACGATCACCCAGCAGTACGTCAAGAACTACTACCTCGACCAGGACCAGACCCTCACCCGCAAGGTGAAGGAACTGATCATCGCGCTGAAGGTCGACCAGCGGCAGACCAAGCAGGAGATCCTGGAGGGGTACCTCAACACCAGCTACTTCGGCCGCGGCGCCTACGGCATCCAGGCCGCCGCCCGCGCCTACTACGGCAAGGACGCGGACCGGCTCACGGTGGCCGAGGGCGCCTACCTGGCCACGCTGCTCCAGGCTCCCAGCCAGTACGACTGGGCCGTCGCCCAGCCCGCGACGAAGAAGCTCGTCGAGGCCCGCTGGAACTACGTCCTGGACAACATGACCGGGATGAAGTGGCTGGACGAAGGAGCCCGGCGGTCCCTGACCTTCCCGGTGCCCGCCGACCGCCGGCCCGACCCCGGCCTCGGCGGCCAGACCGGCTACATCGTCAAGACGGCCGACCAGGAACTCCTCAGGGCCGGCGTCGACGAGCGCTCGCTGGCGGCCGGCGGCTGGACCGTCACCGTCACCATCGATCCCGCCAAGCAGAAGGCACTTGAGGCAGCGGTCAAGGACAGGCTCACCAGTGAGCTGGACCCGAAGAAGCGCTCCGTGGACGCCGCCGTCCAGGCGGGTGCCGCCTCGGTGGACCCCGCGACCGGGGCGGTCCTCGCCCTGTACGGCGGGGAGGACTACACCCGGCACTACCTCAACAACGCGAGCCGCCGCGACTACCAGCCCGCCTCGACCTTCAAGCCGGTGATCCTCGCCTCCGCGCTGCAGCACGGCTCGACCACCCAGGACGGCAAGCCGATCACCGCCGCCACCGTCTACGACGGCAACAGCAGGACGCCCGTCAAGGGCAGCGCCGTCCCCTTCGCCCCGCCCAACGAGGACAACCAGGACTACGGACAGACCGACGTCCAGAGGGCGATGAACAACTCCGTCAACACCGTCTTCGCGCAGATGGCCGTCGACGTCGGTCTCGGCGCGGTCAAGAAGACCGCCATCGACCTCGGCATCAGCGAGAAGGCGGGCGGTTTCGACGAGAAGCCCGCGATGTCCCTCGGGGTCATGGGCGCCAGCCCGCTCGACATGGCCGGCGTCTACGCCACCTTCGACAACCACGGCAAGCGCGTGACCCCTTCCCTGGTGAAGTCCGCCGTGCGCAACGGCCACAAGACCGAACTGCCCGATCCTGTCGGCGGCCAGGTCCTCAGCCGGAAGACGGCCGACGCGGTCACCTCCGTGCTCACCGGAGTCGTCAACGACGGCTCGGGCGCGGCCGTACGCAGCGACAAGTACGCGACGGCCGGCAAGACGGGCACGTCCGACGACGACAAGTCCGCGTGGTTCGTGGGCTACACCCCGCATCTGGTCACCGCCGTCGGCCTGTTCGGCGAAGGCCAGGGCGGCACCCAGGTGAGCCTGTACGGGGCCGCCGGCAGCGGCAAGCGCGTCGGCGGCGGCGGCTACCCGGCCCGGATCTGGTCCGCGTACACCGAGGCCGCGCTCAGCGGGGAGCCGTCGTCCTCCTTCGACCTCCAGGCCACGGCACCGCCCCCGCCGAGCGACCCGCCCCGCACGTCGGCCCCGCCGCCGCCGAGCGTCTCCCCTCGTACCACTCCGGCGACGCCGCCGACGTCCCCGCCGTCTCGGCACACCACCCCCACACCCCGGCTCACCCCGGATCCCAGCAGCAGTGCCAACCGGAGCGGCGACCGCGGTCACTCCTCGCCGCCGCCGCAGCCGGGAGGGTCCGCCAGCGGCAGCGCGGACCCCGGCCTCGCCCACGACGGCTGACCGCGGCGAGCGGACCGGCCGACGCGGCGCCGGCAGGCCGCAGGCTTGCCTCTTTGCGCAAGCGAGCAACCGAAAACCCTTTTCGGTCATCTTGTCCAGTGTCTATGACACGGATGCTTTAAGGGTGTATGAGCGTGGTGAACACGACGAGGCCGCTCGCAGAGGTGGTGCTGCCGGACCAGCGGCACACTCCGCCCCGTGGAACGCGGCGGCGGACCGCTTCGCCGCAGCCGCCGAGACGCCGCGGGCGCCCCGGTGCGGCGGCCCTGCTGCTGGTCGGCGGGCCGCTGCTCGGCGCGGTGGTCACCGGTGGCGGCCTGGGGCCGGTGTTCGGAGTCTGCTCGCTGCTGGGCGCGGCCGCCGCGAGCTGGCTGTGTTCGCGCCCGGGCCTGTGGTGGACGGTCACCACGGCCCCCGTCGTGGTCCTGCTGGTCGCTCTGGGGGCGCGGGCGGCGACCGATTCCGACACCTCGAACGGCGCCGCCCTGGCCACGCACGCCCTCGGCTGGGTCGCGCAGGCCTTCGTCGTCATGGTGGTCACGCTCGCCGCGACGCTGGCCGTGACCGCTGTCCGCATGCTGAGGGAAAGAGGAGAGAGCCGTGGGTAGGCGGCGAGCCGAGAAGAGCCGGGCCGTGCGACGCCGAGCGGGCGCGGGCCCGTCCCGTGCGACGGTCGTCGCGCGGGCGGCGGCGGTCACGGTGTGCAGCCTGTCCCTCATGGGCGCCGGGGTCTCGTGGTACGCGTACCACGAGCTGGAGACGGGCGCGACGACCTCGGACGCCCTGTCCTCCATACAGAAGAACGCCCCGGCCAAGCTCGACAACTCCGTCAACCTGCTGCTGATCGGCCTGGACAGCCGCAAGGACATGGACGGCAAGGACCTGCCGCCCGAGGTCGTCCGCGACGAGCTGCACGCCGGCGCCTCCAGCGACGTGGGCGGCTACAACACCAACAGCCTGATCCTGATCCACATCCCGGCGGGCGGGAAGGCCAAGGCGCAGGCGGTCTCCATCCCGCGGGACGACTACGTCATGACGTACAACGGCGACGGCTCCCAGCAGGGCATGCACAAGATCAAGGAGGCGTACGGACGGGCCAAGTCCGCGGCGGAGCCCGCGCTGAAGGCCAAGGGCCTGAGCGACGCGGAGCTGGAGCGGCAGAGCCGGGAAGCCGGCCGCAAGGCCACCCTGGTCACGGTGCAGAAGTTCCTCGACGTGCACATCGACCACTTCGCCGAGGTCAACCTGATCGGCTTCTACGACGTGGCCAAGGCCATCGGCCCGATCGATGTGTGTCTCAAACGCGCCACCAAGGACCCGGCGATGAAGGGCCAGGGGTCGGGAGCGGACTTCCACAAGGGGATCAACACCCTGTCCACCCCGTCCCAGGCCCTGGCCTTCGTGCGCCAGCGCCACAACCTCAACGACCCCGACGGCACCGGCAACAGCGGTGACTTCGCCCGCACCCACCGCCAGCAGGCGTTCATCACCTCCGCCATGATCGCCCTGAAGAAGAAGGGCATCATCGGCAACCTCGGCAAGATGCAGAGCCTGCTGGACGTGGTGAAGAAGGACATCGTCATCGACAACCGGTGGAACCTGCTGGACTTCGCCCAGCAGGCGCCCAACCTCACCGGCGGCAACGTCGTCTTCAACACCCTGCCCGTCAAGGCCCTGTCCGACGTGAACATCCCCGGCGAGGGCAAGCAGTCCGTCAACGAGGTCGACGTCGCACAGGTCCGCAAGACCGTCCGCACACTGTTCACCCAGGAGTCCCAGCCGGACCCGAAGCCGTCCGCCTCCTCCCCCGCGCCCTCGCGCACCCCGGACGCCAAGCCGTCCCCGTCGTCCAGTTCCAGTCCGCGCCTGACCTTCCAGGGCCCGGAGGTCGACGGCGGCGACATCCCCTGCGTCGACTGAGCCGCGCTCCGCCGCCGAGGAGGACCGGGTCAGAAGCCGACGCCCCGGTCCTTCTTGCGGTGGACGGGCTGCATACCGCCGCCCGTCTGCCCGAAGTTCTGGTTCCACTTCTGGAAGGTGCTGTTCGCCCTGTTGATGGCCTGCGAGACGGCCGTGCGGCCCTCCTCGCGCTGCTTCTGCCGCTCCAGGAGCTCGGCGACCGAGCCGACCGTCGCCTCACGGACCGACAGCACTCGACTGTCGTCCTCGTCCCACCACGCCATGCTTCTTCCCTCCTGCTCGCTCCGGGTCCAGCTTCGACAGCGCCCGCGCCTGCGGGCTCGTGGTGTCGCCGTCCAGCAGGTCGATCAGCGCGCGGGCGAGTTCGATCCTGCTGCCGGTGCACCAGTCCGTACGGGCCGTGTCGAAACGGCCGTGCTCCGCCCACCGGTTGCACGCGTAGCCGCCGCCGCACATCTGCCAGAACGAGCACGTCGCCGCGCACTTCGCCAGCCCCTGGTGGTACTCGGCGACGTACGGGACGCGCGGCGCGCGGGCGACGATGTCCGACAGGGACTCGGTGAGCAGGTGCCCGGCGACGAAGTCGTGGTACCGCGCCGACTTCAGCCCGGCCAGTTCGGGCGAGGCGAGCACGACGGAGCCGTCCCGCATGACCGTGGGCATCGGCTCGCGTTCCCACGTCTCGCCGTCGACGTACGCCTGCACCGCCAGCAGCTCCCGCACGACCGGAACGTCCTCGGCGCCGATGTGCTCCCGGCCGTAGGTGATCACGCCGGTCCAGAAGCGGCGCGCCTGTTCGTTCGTGGGCTGCTCCCGGACGGTGTTGACGCCCTCGCGTCCTTCGAGGTTGAAGGCCACGCTGTCGAAGCCGTTCTCGTGGAAGAACCGCATCAACTCGTAGCCGCGGCCGGTGTTCTGGGGCGGGACGACACAGATCGCGTACGGGTTCAGGCCGTACGCGCGCAGCCGGCGCACTCCGCGCAGGGCGCGCCCGGTGATCTGGTGGCCCGCCCAGTCCACCCGGGCCGACGCCAGCTGGACGGGGCCGTCGAGGGAGACGCCGATGCTGAAGCCGTACTCGCCCAGCAGCTCGCACCAGCCGTCGTCGACGAGCGTCGCGTTCGTCTGGATCGCGTGCCGGACGAGCCCCTTCGTCCGGGCTTCCGCGAAGGGGGCCAGGAGGCGGCGCATGGCCGGCACGCCGATCGCGGTGGGCTCGCCGGAGTGCCAGATCACCTCCACCTCGTGCCCTTGGCGGAGGATGTCGGCGGCGACGCGCTCGGCGATGCCCGGCGGCATCGTGGCCGTGTTCCTGCGGCCGGGCAGGTAGCAGTACGAGCAGTTGGCGTTGCAGTAGTTCGTCGGCTGGACGACCACCATGCCGTAGCCGGCCCTGAGTTCCACGGGCCCACCCCCCTCTGGCCCGATTGTGCTGCAGGGGGGTGGGTGAGGGCCAGCGATCGGGCCGAACCGTCACCGTGAAGGGGGTGTGCGCCACGAACGGGCGGCACACCCCGGCTTCATGTGCGGGCCGCGCTCTTGGCGGTGCGGTACCAGTCGGGGGTGTTGAGGAGGGTGCTGTCGGGCATGTAGTCGAGGGGGTCGAGGCCGGTGACGGAGCCGAACTCGCCCGTCGCCCCGCTCGCGGTCCGGAAGTCCTGGTACTTGATGAGCTTGCGCGTGGTGCTGTCCGCGTATTTCTTGGCCCAGTTCACCTCCAGGTCGACGATGGGGCCGTCGAGGCCGCGCATGCCCTTGTTGCCGAACTGTCCGGCGGACAGGTCGAATACCCAGCGCTGCCCGTTGCGCTCGCCGAGGACGACGTAGTGGTTGGCGTAGGTGCGCTGGTCGACGTTGTCCCAGATGCCCATGCCCCGGAACTTGATGTTGGTGTAGCCGTTGTTGCGCATGTAGGAGGCGACGGGGTTCATCAGCGCCTCGCACTTGCCGGCCGGATTCTGGACCAGCTGGCCGATGGTCTTGCCGGTGATGCCCGAGTCGTAGTTCAGGGCTCCTGTCAGGGCGTTGTTGCGCAGGGCGGTCTCCTCGGCGTTCAGGGTGGTGGAGGCGAGGCCCGAACGTCCTGTCTCGATACGGAACTCCGGCGCGCTCGTGTCCGCGTACACCTTCACGCGCCGGCCGTCGGAGAGCCGGATGCCGTCGTCCGCGAAGTTCAGGACGTCGTCGCCGACCATGTTCACCTTGGTGAACCCCGGTGACAGGGAGCCCTTCAGGCCGGCGTTGTTGATGCCCGCCATCTGTCCGTCGCCCACGCTCAGCATCGCGTGGATCATTTTGCGCTGCCCGCCTTCCCGCACGACGAAGGCGACCCGGTGGCCCGGCCCGAGGCGGGCCAGGCTCTCGGCGTTCTTGATCTCCTTGCCCGCGCCACCGAGGTAAGCGCGGAAATTCGTCGCCCGGGTGGCGCTCAGCGCCGCCCGTTCCTGCTTGGTGATGATCCCGGCCATTTCCTGGAGCTTGATGACGGCGTCCCAGCACACGGCCCCGTTCTTGCTCATGGTGCGGGTGAACGCCGCGCTGTCGGCACCGGCCGCGGCGATCCTGGCGGCCCGGGCCCGGGGCGGCAGTTTCAGCAGTGCGACCTTGTTGCGTGCCACCCGCATGGTGTTGCGGACGGTTTGCGCGGCGGCGTGGGCACTGTGCCGGTGGACGGGCAGGCCCCTCAATGCCTTTCCCGCGAAGCCGAGATCGAGGACGGCGCCGCCCACGGCCAGCATTCTGCCGAGTTCGGCGTCCTCCATCGCCTGGCGGTAGACATCGCCGCGGTCGGCGTTGTTGGCGATGGTCTCGTCGTAGTGGGCCGAGGCGAATCCGAAACCCACTCCGGCGCCCAGGGAGACCGCGGCCCCGACGCCGCCCGCCGCTCCCACGGTCACGGGGATGGTGACCAGGCTCAGCGCGATCATCAAGTCGCGTTTGAACATGGCGTCGTGGTCCTGCTCGTGCTCGGCCGCCGTGTAGACCAGACCGTCGAGATTGGACATGACCCGGGTCTTGGCGGCCTGCCACAGTTCCTGGTGGGTGGTGTCGGACTGTCGGAAGGAGATCCGGGGAACGGGTTCCAGAGGCTGCGTGTAGGTCCACGGCGCCTGGTACGTCCGTGCGGGCCACAGCGGTTTGAAGTCCGACGACCGCGCGGCGTCGTTCTCGAATCGCGACAGATGCTTGCGGATGAAGTTCTCGTACGCGCTGGACCCGTCGTCGGTCTTCCAGAGATAGTGCTCGCCCGTCTCGACCGATACGAGCAGCTGGTGCTTGCCGTGGCCGACGGCGACCACGCCGGGCACCACCTTGTCCCGGAACACCACGAGGCTTTCCTTGCGTTCCCCGGAGAGCCACGCCGCCGCGAGCAGCTTGGTGAGGTGTGCCGAATCGGCGAAGATCCGGGCCATGGCACCTTTGAGCCGGGACTGCGAGAATTCCGTGAACGACTTCTTGAACTCCTCGCCGCCGAGGAGGCGTTCGGCGTCCGCCGCCGCCCGCGCGGCGATGCCGGCCCGGACCTGCTTGCCCTTGAGGGCGTCCGCGAGGGACTGCGGCATGCCCTCCGGGGGGATGAGGTCGACGGCGCCGCGCGTCCCCATCACCTGGGGGTTCTTGCGATGCGGCTCACCGAGTGCGAGCTCCCGGGTGGTGACCGTCCACCGGATGTCGAAATTGCCGCCGTTCATCAGGAGGGTGTCGGGCCGTATGGCGGGCTTGGCCACGGCGGTCCACAGGCCGTCGAGGTCCACGGTCTTCGCATCGGCCGAGCCGCTGACGCTTTCGAGGACTTCTCTGGTGACGGTGTCCAGGTACTCCTGCCGTGTGGCCTCCCGCTGTTCCAGGGTGTCGGCGCCGCGTGCGAGCCCGTTGAAGACCGTGTCGGTGCCGCCGGTCCAGTCCTCGGCCTGGGCATCGGTCAAGGAGCTCAGCGAGCTGTCGCCGCCCCCGGGGGCGGAGCGCCGCTGCCGGGACCGTACGGGTGCCGCGTCGGCGCCCGGCACCCGCAGGGGGTCCCAGTCGGGCGTCCAGTCCCACACGGCCTGCGCGGAGTCGGCGAGCCAGGTGCCCAGGCCCTGCGCGGACGGGCCTGCCGCCGGCTGGAGCTGCGCGTCCGTTCCCGGTGCGGACACGCTCGTGGTGGCCGGCTGCGCCGGGCCGGTCAGCGCTGTTCTCCCGTCGCGGCCCGGGAACACCGGACGCTCCGGGCCGGTGATTCTGGGTGGCCGGGCGTCGGGCGCCGTCAACTGGCCCGGGTTGCCGATGCCGTTGCCCTGCGCCCACAGGATCATCAGCAGCTGCTGTGCGTACGTCAGCTCGCGCTCGCGGGTGGGCCGGGCGTTCCTCATCATCTGCCGGGTGAAGCGTTTGTCCTGCTTGTGCCCCGCGCGCTTGCCGCCCAGCGGACCGCCGGGGTGTCCCTTCAGACTCTGGTACTGGGCCCGGTGGTCGTAGTGCTGTGGCATGCGTGTCCCCACGTGCGTAGCCAGGGCCGCCCCCGGCGGGGGGCGGCCCTGAGAGCGTCATCGATCCAGGGGAGGCTATCGACCGTACGTCGGGGGCGGTTGTCCACCGTTCGTCGACGACGACGTGACGAACGTTGATATTTCGACTCTCACTATGGCCCACAGCCCCGGGTGGTCCCGCCGGTCGTCGCGGCCCGGGCGGGCCCGATTCACACCTTCCGTCCCAGCCAGGCCGTCAGCCGCCCGTAGGCGTCCGCGCCCTCGGGGGCCGGGCGGACCGGGGCGAACGGTACGCCCTCGCCCCGGCGGTCGGCGGCCAGGGCGCGGCGGGCCCACTCCAGCGCGTACTCCCCCAACTCCTGGTCCAGCGGCAGCGGTTCGCCCAGGGCGCGGGAGAGGTCCCAGGCGTGGGCGGCCATCTCCAGCACGCACCCCGACGCCAGATAGGCGCTGCCCGGCATCTCGCCCCACGGCACCGTGATCGGCATGTCCAGCTTCGCGTCGTCCGCCCAGGCCGCCGCCAGCCGCGCCCGGGCCCGGGCGAACTCCGCGCCCCAGCCGCCGTCCGGTACGCCCGTGGCCGGTATCAGCGCGACGTCCTCGCCGTGCTCGCCGACGGCGGCGCCCGCGTCCGCCCCGCCGACCAGGTGGGCGATCAGGGCGCGGACGTCCATCTCCTCGCACGGGGTGGGCGCGTCGAGGGCGTCCGCGGGCACGGCGGCGATGAGCCGCTCCAACTGGCCTGCGGCGCGGGCGAGAAGAGGGCGCGGGTCGGTCACGGTGTGCATGGCGAAGGGTCCTTCCGTGGGTGGTCGAGCAGGTGCGACACGGCAGAGGATCACGGCATAACCTGACACCTGCCGTCATGTTTTCCCGGAGGCCCCGAAACCCGTGAAGTCCGACCGTCTGCTGTCGATCCTGCTGCTCCTGCAGACCCGTGGCCGGGTGCCGGCCGCGGAACTCGCCCGGCGCCTGGAGGTCTCCGTGCGCACCGTCTACCGCGACGTCGAGTCCCTGTCGGCCTCCGGCGTCCCCGTCTACGCCGAACGCGGCCGGCACGGCGGCATCGCCCTGCTGCCCGGCTTCCGCACGGACGTCACCGGGCTGACGGCCGACGAGGCCCGCGCCCTGTTCGTCGTCGCCGCGCAGGGCACCCACACCGCCCTCGGCCTCGACGGGGCGCTCGGCTCCGCGCTGCGCAAGGTCATGGCCGCCTTGCCGGCCCCGCACCGCCCGGTGGCCGAGGCCACCAGCCGCCGTATCCTCGTCGACCCCGTGCGCTGGATGCCCGCTCCGGCTCCCGCCGCGGACCTGGGCGAGCTGCACGCGGCCGTGTTCACCGACCGGCGGCTGCGGCTGCGTTACCGGCACAGCGGGACGACGGACCCGCGTACGTACACCGTCGACCCTTACGGACTCGTCGCCAAGGCGGGCACGTGGTATCTCGTCGCCGACCGGCGCGGCCGCCCGCAGCTGTTCCGGGCCGACCGGATCGCTGTGGTCACGGTGACCGGCCAGGAGGTGCGCCGGCGGGCCGGGGTGGAGCTCGCGGACGTGTGGGACGTGCTGCGCCGCGAGGTCGAACAGCGCCCGGCGGACGTCCTGGTGACGGCCACGGTGCGCCGCTCCCGCCTGGACATGTTCCTGCGCCTCCTCGGAGCGCAGCTGGCCGGCCCGCCGACCGGGGGTGATCCGGCCACGGTGCGTCTCGCCCTGCCCGAGATCCGCGCGGCCCGCGCGCTGCTCTCCTTCGGCCCCGACGTGGAAGTCCTCTCGCCCCGGGAAGTGCGCGAGGATCTCGCAGGGGTGGCGGAGCGGACGGCGCGGCTGTACGGCGGGGACGGCGCGTCCGGGGCGTCGGGGGCCCACTGACCGGTTGCGCTATGGCCGGTTGCGCTGTGGCCGGTTGCGCTGTGATCAGGTCCTCAATAGCCCTGCCCGGCTTCACCGTTCACCCCCGAAGACCCGGTGCGCCGCGCGCCGCCAGCGGTTCGCGGGGAGGGCGGGGTGGAGGGCCCCGAGGGCTCCGCAGTACTTGGTGAAGACGGCGGGCCGGATCCCGTGGGCATGCAACAGCCGGTCGGCGGCGCCGATATGGCCGGCGGTCTTGGTCTCGACCAGGACGAGCGCGGGGTCTCCGCGCACGGCGCGCCCGGTGCCCGGTTCCGCGCAGAGCAGGTCCGCGTCGCAGGTGACGCGTTCTCCGTCGGCCACCAGCGTCGTGCGCCGGTAGTCCGTGCCGAGGGAGGGCCGCAGGACGGTGGGGGCGTCGATGCCGTGGGCCGCGCGCAGCGTCCCGGTGAGCCAGTCGCGCTGCCGGGCGTCCAGCGGGCTGTCCGTGCCGGTCAGCGGGCGCCGGTGTTTGACCGTGACGCCCCGGCGCCCTTTGACCTTGAGCTCGAACTGCCGCTCCCCCGAGTCCTGGTAGACCCGCTCACGGATCTTGAAGCGGAGCCGGCGGCCCTGGCGGTGCTCGTGGAAGGAGCGCAAACAGGGGGTGTCGTAGTAGAGCGAGTGGTAGCGGAAGGCCCTTCGGCCGTCGATGGTCAGCACCCGGAACGGGCCGCCAGGTCTGCGGGGGTGTGTCAGCGCGGCGGCCACGCTCAGGAAGACCGGTGCCGGGACGAGGTAGCTGCGGTCGAACCGCGTGAGCAGCGCGGCCCGTTCATTGAGCTCGGTGAGGGACACGGGGCCGGCGGACGCGGCCACCTCCTCGGTGGCCCGCACGGCCGTCAGGCCGAGGGGCGTGGCTGCGGTCGTCGTGCCGGTCGCCATACCAGCCGTCATGCCGGTCGTCATGCCGGCTCGCAGACAGCGGCGGTGCGAGGGGCGGTACCGGTCTTCGCCGCCGGGCGCGTGCCCAGGCGGGTGCCCGGGTGTGCCTCCGGGTGTGCGTCCGGCTCGTGCCGGGGGTCGAGGTAGCGCACGTCGACGACCATCAGGTCACGGACGTAGTCCACTTCCATGACGGTCCAGTGCAGGGGTTCGCCGAGTCGCCGGGCGAGATCGGCGCGGAGCGCGGCGGGGTCGCGGTGCACGGTGTCGAGGGTCACGACGGTGCGGCGGGAACGAGTCGGCAGGCTGCGGCTGTCGGCGGCCCAGAGGACGAGGAGCAGGACGGCGCTCAGCCCGGCCTTGACGGTGATCGCCAGCGAGGGGAGGCCGCAGACGAGGCCGAGGACGAGCGTGGTGAAGTAGTACGCGACCTCTTCCTGCTGCACGGCGTCGGACCGGAGCCGGACGATCGACAACACTCCGAAGAGTCCGAAGCCCAGGGCCGTGGCGCCCGTGCCGCCCACGGCCGCGAGGGCCGTGACGACGGCGAACAGGCCGGTGTTCAGGGCGAGGCAGGCCGGTACGAGATCGCGGCGGCGGTGCCGCGGATAGTACAGCGCGAAGGTCAGCAGGCCGACGGCGACGAGGTCCAGCGCGAGTTGGGCGGTCATGTGACGTAGAGCTTCCACGGCGTCACTCCCTGTGCGAGTCGATGGGAGCACTGACGATAGAGATCTCTGATTCGAACTGGGGTTCCCCTGTGGAGAAACGATGCGCCCGGCACACCTCATCAACCGGTGCACCTCGTCAACCGGCACATCTCATCAAACCGTGACACACCAGCTGCAACCACAATCACAGAAGTTGCCTCTTTGACCACGAAACACGCCCTTCTGGAGGTCCTTTCGTGAGCAGCACCCCTCGCACCCCCCTGGCCCGCCACCGGTTCCGCGGCCCCGCGCTCGTCGGCACCGCCCTCCTGGCGGCCGCGCTCACCGCGTGCTCCGGGGGGAACTCCGCCGGCGGCGGCACCGACGCCAAGACCCCGCCTCCGGCGCAGATATCGGTGAACCTGACCGGCAAGGACGCCAAGGCCGGTGAGCCGGTGCAGGTGACTCTGGCCGAGGGCAGACTGCAGGAGGTCACGGTCACCGACAGCAAGGGCGGCACGCTGGACGGGAAGATATCCGACGACGGCAAGAGCTGGACCTCCGAGCGCAAGGTCGCACCCGGCACCACGTACAAGGTGCAGGCCAAGGACGACAAGGGCCGTACCGCCACGGCCGACTTCGGCACCGCCGCCCCGGAGAAGGTCAACAAGGTCGACTGGAAGCCCGGCGACAAGTCCACCGTCGGGATCGCCCAGCCGATTTCCCTCGTCTTCGACCACCCGGTGAAGAACAAGGCCGAGGTCGAGAAGCACCTGAAGGTCACCACGGACAACAACACCGAGGGTTCGTGGGGCTGGATGGAGGACTACGACGGCAAGACCCGGGTCGACTGGCGCCCCAAGGAATACTGGAAGCCCGGCACCAAGGTGACCCTCAAGGCCGACCTCAACGGCGTGGACTCGGGCGGCTCCGGCGGCTGGTTCGTCCGCGACTACGAGACCAGCATGACCATCGGCAAGAAGCAGGTCGTCAAGGTCGACCTCGACAACCACCGGCTGAAGCTCTACCGCGACGACGAGTTGGTCAAGGATATCGCGATGTCGGCCGGCACCCCCGGCGGCGACAAGGCCTCCTGGAGCGGCAAGACCGTCCTGATGGCGAAGGAGGGCACCATCAACATGAACTCCGAGACCGTCGGTCTCGGCAGCAGCTACAACAAGATGGTCGACTACTCGATGCGCCTGACGTGGTCCGGGATGTACGCGCACGCGGCACCCTGGAACGCCGCCTACTTCGGGAACACCAACCACAGTTCGGGCTGTATCGGCATGAGCGACTCCGACGCCAAGTTCGTCTACGACCAGGTGCAGATCGGCGACCCGTTCGAGGTCACCGGCAAGGACGCCAAGGGGACCCAGGCGCTGAACAACGGCTACGGCGAGTGGAATCTGTCGTACGACGACTGGAAGGCGAAGAGCGCCCTCAACGGACAGCAGTGACACTTGCCGGCGGAACTCCGGCGCAGCATGTAACGACGGAACCAACAGAATTACATATACCGGAAACGGGAGTTATGACGGGCACGTCCGGATTCATGGAAGGATTCCGGTGAAGGCAGCGGCGACCGACCGGTTCCGCCGCTGACCGTGCGATCCCTGGAGGACCCATGACGACGATCCGTCGTGCCCGCCAAACCGCCCGTCTCCTCATTGTCCTCAGTTCTCTGGCCCCCTTGGTATGGGCAGGAGCGTCCACCGAGGCCGCCGCGGCCGACAACTGCGGCGGCAAGTGCCAGGTGCTGCCCACGCCGCACGGCGACAAGGTTCTGCCCTTCCGCGAGTTGCCCGCCGACACCTCGTTCAAGGGAATCCCCAAGGACGGGGAGGGAACGGACGCCATCGCCTGGAAGGAGGCGCTGGCGAAGAACAACGCGGCGGGATCCGACCCCTTGGACTACATCAAGAACAAGCTCTTCCCCCGCTTGCGGTCGCAGGTCCCGGACCTGATCTCCGAGAACTCCGCCAAGAACCCGAACAACCTCGACATCGTCGTCCACTCCGACTGGAACGACCCGAGCCTCTACTTCCGTGCGGGCAAGGGCGGCCTGCACGACTACTGCGCCGAGGACGAGAACCGCTGCGGTTTCGTCGGCAATCTCGTGCAGGTCGCCCCTTATCTCGAGCGCGGCATCATGGTGCAGGGCCCGAAGACGGTCAAGCTCGCCAAGAGCGTCACCACGACGGACACCCGGACCACCACGCGCGGCTGGTCCGCGGGCGGATCCATCATTGTGATGCCGCCGGGCAGCGAGAATATGGTTTCGTTCCAGTACACCACCAGCACCTCCGACGCCCACGCGTTCGGGAAGACTTCCAGCGCGGAAGTCACCAGCACAGTCCCTGCCGGTCACTGGGGTTACTCGGACCTGCGGTTCACGGGCGGCCAGTACACCGGTTTCCTTGTGGTCAGGACTCCCCAGGGAGCCCTCGACTTCAAGCCCAAGACCCGCCACAAGGGCATCCCGGAATACCCCTCGGAGGTCAAAGCGCTCAAGAACGCGGGCGTGAGGATGGGCGAGGACTTCAACCACGCCTACAACACCCGGGAAGTCGTCGAGGTGTACCCGGTGCGCACGCTCGTCAAGGCGCCCGGCCCGGACGGCGAACTCCCGCCCAGCTTCACCCTGGACGTCACCTGGCGTGACGGCAATGCCTCGGACGTCGTCAAAGCGCTGTGGGCCAAGCGGGACGAATTGACAGCCAAGTGGCAGAAGACCAAGGGTGAGGAGAAGGACCGGCTTCTGGAGCAGTTGCAGGAGTTGGACAAGAAGATCGCCGAGCAGTTGAAGACCGAGGGCCTGGGAGGCGGCATGTATTCCTCCGTGCGGCCGGTGAAGTAGCCGGTCGTCGTACCCGGGCGCCTCGCCCCCGCGCGGCGCCCGGGTACGGGACCCGCCCGCGCCCCATCAGGATCGAGGACGCCGAGAACATGACGACATGGCACGATGAACCGGTGACAGACACGGTACGGGCGGTGGCGGAACCGTTGTTCGTCAAGATCTGCGGGCTGCGGACGCACGAGGACGTGGCGGCCGCGGTCGCGGCGGGCGCCGACGCGGTCGGCTTCGTCTTCGCGGAGAGCCCGCGCCGCATGGAGGCGTCCGTCGCCCGCGAGTTGGCGCGGGCCGTGCCGGAGCACGTGCTGACGGTGGGGGTGTTCCGGCGGCAGCCGCTGGAGGACGTACGGGCGCTCGCGGAGGCGAGCGGGGTACGGGCCGTACAGCTGCACGGCGACGAGGGCGAGGAGTACTACGCCGCGCTGCGGCGCCCCGGGCGCACCCTGCTCCGCGCGGTCGCCGCCCGGGAGGGCCGGCGGGAGCGCTGCGGCGGGCTCGGTGAGGATCTGCTGCTGCTCGACGCCCCGGCTCCCGGCGCGGGCAGGCCGTGGGACTGGTCCGCGCCCGGTTTCGTCCCGCCGGAGGGGCGGTGGCTGCTGGCGGGCGGGCTGACCGTGGGCAACGTCGGCGAGGCCGTACGGGCCACGGGGGCGTGGGGGGTGGATGTCTCCAGCGGCGTGGAGCGTGAACGCGGCGTCAAGGATGCCGAGTTGATCGCCTCGTTCGTCAGGGCGGCCCGCACCGTCGCCCAGGGGAGCGACCGCTAGACGTCGATCCGGTACGCCAGGGCCGTCACGCTCAAGTCCCCGTTGGTCACGATCTGTTGGAACGGGACGGTCAGGTGGCTGGTGGACGCCGGCGGGGTGATCTCCAGGTACGTGGCCTCGACCATGACCGGGGCGTCCGCGTGGGCCCAGACCAGGTCGGCCTCCACGGAGCGGCCGGGGCCGAGTATGAGGGTTTTCTTGCCCGGGTCGGGCGCGAAGTAGGTGCTGCCCCAGTGGGTGTTGGTCGTCAAGGGCCGGTGGCCGGCGTCCTCCAGCTGGAGGCCGGGGTAGCCGCGCAGGGCGCAGCTGTGGCTGGAAGCGTTGGTCAGCCGGAGCAGGGTGCCCTGGTGGGACATGCCGATCTGGTGGCCGGAATCGGTGAGGGAGGCCCGGAGGTCCTGGGTCCGGCAGGTCGGGGTGGCCGCGGTGGCGGCCGAGGCGTCGTGGGTCGCGGTGGCGACGGTGGCCGCCGCGAGCGCGGCGGCGGTCACCGTGGCCGCCTTGCGGAGTGCGGTGCGCATGAGCGGGTGGCTCCTTCCGTGCGGGAAGGGTTCCGGACGTTCCGGAACCGCACGTGTTTTCCCGCCGGTTGCCTACCCGTCATCCTGTGGAAACACTGCGGTTTCCGGCCATTTCGCGTCCCCTGCCCCGGGGCACCTCACACGAAAGCTCTCTACACGAAGGCGCCCTACACGAAGGCTCCCTGCCGCAGCAGTTCGGTCCGGATCGCCGGCACCACGTGCTCGGTGCCGCGCGCGTACAGCGCGGCCGCGACGCCCGCCGCGTGGCCGGTGGCGAAGGCGGTGCCCATGACCCGCAGGGAGGCGAAGGCGTCGTCGTCGGAGCCGGTGAGGCGGCCGGCGGCCCACAGGTTGTCCAGGTCGGCCGAGCAGATCGCCCCGTAGGGGATGTCGTACCAGCCCTTGCCCTCGATGGGGACGTAGCGGGTGACGCCCGGTCCCGCGTGGTCCTCGACGGGCCAGCCGCAGCGGGCGATGGACTCGCCGGGCCGTTTGCGGGCGGCCAGGACGTCGCTGCCGCGCACCTCCTCGCGGGCGCGCAGCCGCCGGGACTCGCGGATGCCCAGCTGGGGGCCGGTGGCGAGGAGATACGCGCCCTCCCAGCCGGGCAGGTGGGCGCGGAAGGCGTCGAGGTAGTCCCGGGCCTGCCGGCGGGCGTTGATCTCGGCGGCCGTGAGGGCGGCCGCGTCGAGGGTGTCGGCGTGCTCGTCGGCGAGGAGGGCGATGATCTCCCCGGTGACCGGGAGGCGGGCGAGAACGCCCTGTTCGCGGGGGAGGGGCCGGGACGAGCGTCTGTTGTGGGCGGTGACGGCGGCCCGTACGCCCTCGCGGGAGAGGTCCGCGTCGGGCGCCACCCCGCCGTAGCGGGAGACGAGCGTACTGGTCTGCCGGTCGGCGAGCGGGGCGATCCGTACGCCCGCGCCGGACAGGGCGCACAGCGCGCCGTCGCCGCTCGCGTCGACGAAGGCCCGCGCGCGGACGCGGTGCCGGCCGCCGGGGCCGGCGATCTCGATCTCCCGCAGGCGGCCGTCCTCCTGCCGGGCGCCGACGAGCGTGCTGTGCAGGCGGACGTCGACGCCGGCCGCCGCGGTCTCCTCGTCGAGGACGGCCTTGGTGGTCTCCACGTCCAGCAGGACGAAGTGGTTGCCGCTCCAGGAGAAGGAGCCCTCCTGGTAGACGCCGCGCTGGTGGAGCCTGCGCAGTACGCGGCCGCCGACGCCGTCGACGACGCGACGCCGGCTCTGGTCGAAGAAGCCGCAGTAGATGGACACGGAGGAGGCCGTGGCCGCGCCGCCCAGGAACGCGTACTTCTCGATCAGCCGGGTGCGGCAGCCCGTGCGGGCCGCGCCCGCGGCGGCGGCCACGCCCGCCGAGCCGCCACCCACCACGACGACGTCGAATTCCTCGACGGCTTGCGGCTGCTTTTCCTCGGGACTGTGCATTCGGGCAGCCTAAGCAGAATCCCGCCACCGATTCATAGGGCAAAAGGACGAGATCGTATCGGCCGTTCAGCCATGTTTTTGTAGCCGAACGGAGACTGCCGTCGCGGGAACTCCGCGGATAGCTTCTTCACGTGAATGCCCCACCCAGCGAAGATCATCATCCGGTACTGCCCGCAGTGCTGTCCGCGGAAGGAATAGACCACTTTTTCGTCTCTCCCGAGGGGACGGTCCTACAGGCCCTGGACCAGGTGTCGCTGTCGGTGGCGGACGGGGAATTCGTCTGTGTCGTCGGCCCGTCCGGCTGCGGCAAATCGACGCTGCTGCGCATTCTCGGCGGGCTCGACGCGCCCTCGGCGGGCGAGGTGCGGCTGCGGCCGGAGCTGTCGGTGGTCCCACCGGTCGCCTTCGTCTTCCAGGACTGCGGAGTCCTGCCGTGGCTCACGGTGCGCGCGAACGCGGCGTTCGGGCTGCGCATGTCCGGCGTCGGGAGAAAACTCTCCGACGGGGTCGCGGACCGCTGGCTGGCCCGCGTGGGCCTGTCGGAATTCGCCGACAGCTATCCCGACCGCCTCTCGGGCGGAATGCGGCAACGCCTCGCGCTGGCCCGGGCGTTCGCTTCCGGCAGCCCGGTCCTGCTCATGGACGAGCCGCTGGGCGCCCTCGATCCGCAGAACCGGCTGCTGATGCAGGAGCACCTGCTGCGGCTGTGGGAGCAGGAGCACAAGACAGTGGTCCTGGTGACGCACTCCATCGACGAGGCCCTGCTGCTGGGCGACCGGGTCCTGGTGATGTCCGACCGTCCCGGACGGATCACGGACACCTTCACCGTGCCCTTCCCCCGCCCGCGCACCGCCGCCGTCCAGGACACCACGGCCTTCGCCCGCCTGCGGGTCCGCGTACGGCAGGCGCTGCGCGCGCACCGGCCCGAGGAGGCGGCGCGATGAGCACGCATACCGCTGCCGCCCGCGAGCAGGCGGTCCGTACGGCCGTCGCGCAGGCGCGCAAGGACGCCGCCCGGTCGCTGATACCGGCCGTCGCGCTGCCCCTGCTGCTGCTCGGCGGCTGGGAGGCCGCGGCCCGTACGGGCGTGGTGGACGCTCTGCTGTTCCCGCCGCCCACGCGCATCGTCGGCCGTCTGGCCGCGATGGCCGCCGACGGCGAACTGGGCGAGCACGTGGCGGCCACACTGGGCCGACTGCTGCCCGGTTACGCGCTGGGCACGCTGGGCGGGGCCGCCGCCGGTTTCGCGATGGGGGTGTCGCGGACCGTACGGGCCGCGCTGGGGCCGCTGTTCGCCGCCCTGTACTGCGTGCCGAAGACCGCGACCCTGCCGCTGCTGCTGCTCGTCTTCGGGCTCACCGAGACGCCCAGGGTGCTCTCCGTCGCCATCACGGTGTTCTTCGTGATGCAGATCAACACCCTGGCCGGGGTGCGGCAGATCGATCCGCGCATGCTGCAGACGGCGCGCTCCTACGGGGCGTCGGGGCTGCGGCTGCTGCGGTTCGTGCTGCTGCCCGGGGCCCTGCCCGCCATGCTGACGGGACTGCGCACCGCGATCGGGCTGGGTGTCGTGGTCGTGGTGGCCGTGGAGTTCGTGGCCTCCGAGCGCGGCCTGGGCTTTCTGATCTGGAATTCCTGGACGCTGTTCCAGCCGGACCGGATGTACGTGGGGCTGCTGACCGTCGCCCTGCTGGGGGCGGTACTGGCCGCGGCCGTGACGGTCGCCGAACGGTGGCTCGTGCCGTGGCGGGCCGTCCGTCCCCCGCTCCTCGCCCGCTGGCGTGTGCTGCTGCGGGCCGGTACGTCCCGCCCCCTCAAGAACGTCAACCCGACTGCCGTGACCGGCATCGACCCATTGCCGTGACCGGCATCGAAAGGAAACACCCCGTGCGTCGTCGTCCCCTCCCGCTGCTCGCTCTGCTGTCGGGCCTCGCGCTGCTCGCCACCGCCTGTGGCGGAGGCGGCAGTTCGGGCAAGGAGTCCGCCAAGGCGTCCGGCGGGACCACCGTGAAAGTGGCGCACGTGCCCTCCACGCTGTTCGCTCCGCTGTATCTCGCCGACGCCAAGGGCTACTTCAAGGAGCAGGGCCTGAACGTCGATCTCCAGAAGGTCAAGGCGGGGCAGGACGCGGTGCCGCTCGCGGGCACCGGGAAGGTGGACGCGGTCGTCGCCGGGTTCTCCGCCGGGCTGTTCAACGGTCTCGCCCAGGGCCTGAAGGTGAAGGTCGTCGCCTCCATGGGCGCCTCGACCGGGGAGCAGCCCTCCCCCACCGCCCTGGAGGTCGCCCAGCGGCTGCTGGACTCCAAGGAGGTCGGCAAGCCCGCCGATCTGCGCGGCCGCAAGGTCGCGGTGGCCGGCGGCGCCGGAGCGGCCGGCGGCTACCAACTGGCCGCCACCCTGCGCGAGTCGGGCCTGACCCTCAAGGACGTGACGGTCGTCAACGTGCCGATCCCCGACATGGCGAACGCGCTCGCGGACGGCGGTGTCGACGCGGCCCTGGCGCCCGCGCCGTTCACGACGGCCATGGAGGAGCGGGGCGTGGCGAAGCCGGTGGCCGTTCCGCCGCGCGGCACCACGGCCACCGGTGTGGTCTTCGGCAACGACTTCGCCGACAAGCCCGCTGCGGAGAAGTTCCTGACCGCGCTGCGCAAGGGTGCCGCCGATCTGCAGGGTCAGGGCGCCCGGGCCGAGGAGAACCTGACCATCCTCGCGAAGGCCACCGGCCAGAAGCTCGACGTGCTCCGCAAGACCCCGCCCTACCAGTGGGACCCGCAGCTCGCCGCCGACCAGGGGCAGTTGAAGGCCATGCGGCAGGCGTACCGCGACGCGGGCCTGCTGAAGGGGAAGGCGGCGGAGGAGTAATGGGCGCCGCGGGGAGAAGGCCGGACAGCGGGCCCGGGGTGCGTCCGGCAGCGGGCGCACCGGCCGCTGCGGAGCCGGATCACGAGCCCGCGCTGCCCGCCGTCCGCCGCGCCGCGGACAGCGGTACGGCCACGGGCGTCCCCGCCGCCGTCGCCCTGCGCGGGGTCGGCTTCTCCTACGGGCCGGAGCGGTCCGTCCTGCGCGGCGTGGACCTGAGCGTGCCGCCCGGCCGTTTCGTGTCCGTCGTGGGCCCGTCCGGCTGCGGCAAGTCCTCGCTGCTGCACCTGGTCGCCGGTCTGGCGGCCCCGGACGCGGGGACGGTCGAGCTGCTGGGCCGGCCCGTGAACGGGCCGCGCCGCGAGGTCGGTTACGTCTTCCAGCGGGACGTACTGCTGCCCTGGCGCACCCTGGAGCAGAACGTCGCGCTGGGTCCGCAGCTGGCCGGTACCGGGCGGGCGGCGCGGCTGCGGGAGGCCCGTGAGTGGCTGGCCCGGGTGGGCCTGGCCGGTTTCGAGGACTCCTTTCCGCACCAGGTCTCCGGCGGTATGCGCCGGCGGGCCGCCATCGCGCAGACGTGGATCACCGGTCCTGAGGTGCTGCTGATGGACGAGCCGTTCAGCGCGGTGGATGTGCAGATGCGGATGATCCTCGGCAACGAACTGCTGGACCTGTGGGGCGAGTCGGGCCGCACGGTCGTGTTCGTCACCCACGACCTGGAGGAGGCCGTGGCCCTGTCCGACGAGGTGGTCGTGCTGTCGTCGGGTCCGGCGAGCACGGTCGTGGGCCGCTTCCCGGTGCCGTTGGAACGGCCGCGGGACCTGCTGGACATCCGTACCCGCCCGGCCTTCCGCGAGGTGTGCGACCGGGTCTGGCAGTCCCTGCGCGACGAGGTGGCGGCGGCGTACGGGGAGGCCGGGCGATGAGCCTTCGGCTGCTGCACGGACGCCGCCTCGTACGCCTGCTGGTGCACGTGGTGCTGGCGGTGCTGCTGATCGGGGGCTGGGAACTGGCGGCCGCCCGGGGCTGGATCGACCCGTTCTACGTCAGCCGGCCCAGTGCGATCGGCGGCCGGGTCCGCGAGTGGTTCGCCTCCGGCACGATCTGGCCGCACCTGCGGGTCACGGCGACCGAGGCACTGCTCGCGCTGGTGCTGGGGCTGGTCCTCGGGCTGGCGGCGGGCTTCCTGTGCGGCCGGTCCCGTACGGTCTCGGCGCTGGCGGGTCCGTACCTGAAGGTGCTCAACTCGCTGCCGCGCGTGGTGCTCGCGCCGCTGTTCCTCATCTGGTTCGGGCTGGGGATCTGGTCGAAGGTCGCCTTCGGCGTGACGCTCGTCTTCTTCGTGGTCTTCTTCAACGTCTACCAGGGCGTACGGGACGTGGACCCGGTGCTGGTGGAGCACGTGCGGATGCTGGGCGCGGGCCAGGCCGCGCTGCTGCGGCACGTGTATCTGCCCTCGGCGCTGACGTGGGTGTTCTCCAGCCTGCACGCGGGGGTGGGGTTCGCGCTGGTGGGCGCGGTGGTCGGCGAGTACCTGGGGGCGTCCGAGGGCGTCGGCTATCTCATCTCGCAGGCGGAGGGCGTCCTGGACACCACCGGCGTGTTCGCGGGGATGGCGGTCCTCGGGGCGCTGGTGATGGTGATCGACCTGGTGACGCGGGGCGCGGAACGGCGACTGCTGCGGTGGAAGCCGTCGCGATGAGGCCCCTCGTCCCTTCGGCGCCGTGCCCGCCGCCACGGCTTCCCCTTCTCCCGACTCCTCCGACATCCCCCCACACCTCAAGAAAGGCCGAAATCCCATGAGGCTCCTGCGACTTCCCCGCCTGCCGGTGCGACGTGCGCTCGCCGCCGGACTGGCCGTGACGACCGCGTTCGCGCTGGCCGCCTGCCAGGCGTCCTCCGCGGACAAGGCCGGCGGGCGGACCAAGGTCACGCTCGGCGTCGGCGGGCAGCCGCTGCTGCCGTACCTGCCGACGACGCTGGCCGAGCAGCTGGGCTACTACAAGGACGAGGGCCTCGACGTCCAGTTGCAGGACCTCAAGGGCGGGTCGAAGGCGCTGCAGGCGCTCCAGGGCGGCAGCGTCGACGTCGTCTCCGGCTACTACGACCACACCGTGCAGATGCAGGCCAAGGGCAAGGACGTCCGCGCCTTCGTCAATCTGCTGCGTACGCCCTCGCTGGTCCTCGCGGTCTCGCCGAAGGCGGGCCGGACGATCGAGTCGGTCAAGGACCTCAAGGGCGCCAAGGTCGGGATCACCGCGCCCGGTTCGTCCACCGACTTCTTCCTCAAGTACTTGCTGACGAAGAACGGCCTGCAGGCCGACGACGCCTCCGTGCAGGCGGTCGGCGGCGAGGCCGGCGCGGTGGCCGCGATGGAGTCGGGCCGCGTCGACGCCGCCGTGATGGTGGATCCGGCGGTCTCGCTGCTCCAGCAGAAGCTGGGCGGCAGCGAGAAGGTGCGGCTGCTCGCCGACACCCGCACCCCGGAGGGCGCCGAGCAGACCTTCGGGGTGAAGAGCTATCCGGCGGCGGTCTTCTACGCCGGCGGCTCCTGGCTGCAGCGCAACCCGGAGACCGCGCGGAAGCTGACGCGTGCGATGACGCGCACTCTGCGCTGGATCCAGGAGCACTCCGCCGCCGAGATCGCGCAGAAGATGCCCGCCGCGTACGCGGCCGGTTCGGTGGACGTCTACCGCGCCGCCGTGGATCACGCCAAGCCCGGTTTCTCCCCGGACGGGCTGACCGACGAGGCCGGGGCGCGGGCCGCGGCCGAGCTGCAGAAGTCGTTCTCGCCCGAGGTGTCCGGCAAGGACATCGACATCTCCCGTACCTACACCAACGAGTTCGTCGTTAGCGACTGATGCCGTTACCGACTCATGTCGTACCAACCGATGCCGTACCGACTGATGGGGAAACCGTGCTGATCGAAATCCTCCGGAAGGTCGCGCGATCCGTGGACTGGACGGCGCTGCGGTGGAGTCTGCCGTGTGTACCGGAGTTCGTGTTCGTGGAGCCGTGGGACGAGGAGTGGCCGGGGCCGGGCGGGGACGGTCAGCAACCAGAACGGCGCGCCGACGCCCGTGACCGGGCCGACGCGCGCGCACAGGAGAATCCGTGAATTTCGAGAGGAGTTGGCAGCAGTGAGAATCACACGCGGGCTCGGTCTGGTGGCGGCCGCGGCGGCCATCGTGATGACGGCCGGTTTCGTTCTGCCGTCGGATGCCGCGACCGCCTCGGAGCCGGAGGCCAAGGAGATCGCGGAGGGGCAGCAGCCGGGTCCGGTCGAGGTGAAGGTGGACGGGCCGGTCCAGGTCAATTTCCGGGAGATCACCATTCCGCCGGGCGGCTCCACGGGACAGCACTGCCACTACGGGCAGCTGGTCGGGGTCGTGAAGTCCGGCGAACTCACGCACAAGGCGCCGGACCACCCCGGCGGCGTCCATGTCTACAAGGCGGGCGATTCCCTCGTCGAGGGCAAGGGTTACATCCACGAGGGACGCAACGAGGGCAAGGAGCCCGTGGTGTTGTGGGTGACCTACATGACGCCGAAGGGGAAGCCGCTGGCGGAGTCGGACCTCACCAAGTGCGACAGCGGGAAGTGAACCCGCGCTGCCCGCTGGGGCGGTCAGCGCGGTGGGCCGGGGACGGCTGCGCGTCCCCGGCCCACCGGCCGTCCTTCAGGTCGAGCGGCGGCTTACCGCGTCACCGCTCGCCATGCATACGGATCCGAATACGGATCAGCCCTTGACCCACTGGCCGACCTTCGGGACGTTGGAGCCCTTCTTGTAGCCCCACTGCTGGGCCTTGGCGCCGTTCTTCGCCACGTCCTTGTTGTCGATCTCCAGGTTCTTGCCGTTCGCGGCATTCACAATGGAGTACGCGCCCTTGCCGAGGGCCTTCACGATCCACTGGCCGTTCTTCGGGACGTTGGAGCCCTTGTAGCCCCACTGCTGGACCTTGGCGCCGTCCTTGTTCACGTCCTTGTTGTCGATCTCCAGGTTCTTGCCGTTCGCGGCATTCACAATGGAGTACTTGCCGTTACCGAGACCCTTCAGGATCCACTTGCCCTGCTTCGGGGCGGGACTCCGCTTGTAGTCCCACTGCTGGACCTTCGCGCCGTCCTTCTGCAGCTCCTTGTTGTCGATCTCCAGGTTCTTGCCGCTGCCCGCGTTCTTGAACGTGACGGTGGAGGCGGCGCTGGCCGGGGCGGCCATGGCGGTGCTCACCGCGCACAGCACCGCAGCGGTCGCGACGGGGTAGGCAAAACGAGAGAGTTTCATTTTCCGCAAGGTCCTTTTTGTCTTGTGGACTGGGCTTGATCAAGCTACTGCGCTCAAGGTTCCCCCGCCTATCAGCAGTACGGCCGATCTTGTCGTGACCAAAAGAACTATCCGCGGCCCCAAAGAGGTTGAGCGCTGAATTGTCAGCGCACCCGGATTCCCTCGCGGAACACGGCTCTGACATCACGGAGTGCGGTGATGTCGGTGAGGAGACCGGGGCCGACCGCCAGCAGGTCGGCGTCCCGGCCCGGCGCGAGCATCCCCTTGCGGTCCTGCGCGCGGCAGGCGATCGCGGCCTCGGACGTGGCGGCGCGCAGCGCCTCGACGGGCGTCATGCCGATGCCGACGAGGGCCTCGATGCCGTGGGGGAGGACGTTGTGCGGCTTGTCGGGGGCTATGCCCGCGTCGCTCCCGGCGGTCATGCGGGCGCCTGCCGACAGCAGCCGTCTGCGGACCTCGCGGATACCGCTGCGGCGTGCCGCCGCGCCCGTGGACAGCGGCCGGGCTCCGGGGCGTTGGCCGACCGTGGTGCCGACGAAGACGCCGCTGCGCACGATCTTGTGGATCGCCCCGGCGTCCGCTGCGACGCCGTCCACGGTCATGAAGGTCACGTGCTCGATGCCGTCGAATCCGGCGTCCACGGCGTCGACGACGGCCTGTCCGCCGTGCACGTGCGCGACGGCGGGCAGCCCCAGCCGGTGGGCCTCCTCCACGGCGGCGCGCAGTTCCCGGGGCCCGTACTGGGAGAGGTGCGCGGCGCTGCCCGGTGTCATCACGCCGCCGCTGGCCATCACCTTCACCACGGAGCAGCCCCGCGCGTGGCGTTCGCGCACGGCGGCCCGTACGGCGTCGGCTCCCCGCGCCTCGCCGCCGAGGAAGTGGCAGTGGCCGCCGGGCACGGTGAGGGGCGGCCCGGAGGCGACGATGTGCGGGCCCGTCCCCGGGTGTGCCGCGATGTCGCGTGCCAGGGCCAGCGAGAGGTAGTTGCGGTCGCCCAGGTCCCGTACGGTGGTGACGCCGGCGTGCACGGCCGTACGGGCCGCGGCCCGCATGGCCGTGAGCAGGGTCGTGTCGTCGGTGTCCGGCAGTCGTCCCGCGACGTCGTCCTGGGCGTCGAAGCACAGGTGCACGTGCGTGTCGATGAGCCCGGGCAACAGCCAGGCCCCCGCGCCCAGATCGACGACCTCGGCGTGCGCGGGGGGCATGGATCCGCTGGTGTCGACGGCCGTGATGCGGCGGCCTTCGGTGAGTACCGTGCCCGGGCCGAGGGCGCGGCGGCCGTCGAAGAGGTTTCCGGCCCGGACGGCCAGGACGGCCGGGCGGGCCGGGCCTGTCCGCCCCCGGTCCGGGGGGCACGGCGCCCGGTCGTGCGGGGCGTTCTGCGGCTGGTCGCTGATCACTTGCGTCCTTCGGCGAGTGGAACGGCGGCGGCCCGGCCGCGGGACCGGCGTTCAACTACCGTTCGGTGTCGGCCAGTCCCGCGTCGTACGCGAGGATCGCCGCCTGTGTGCGGTTGTCGAGGGAGAGCTTGGCGAGCATGCGCGAGACGTACGTCTTCACGCTGGCCTGGGAGAGGTACAGGCGCTGTGCTATCTGAGAGTTCGTCAGTCCTGCGCCGATCAGCTCCAGTACGCGTCTCTCGCTGCCGCTGAGCTGCGCCAGGCGCTGCTGGAGGTCGGCACCGCAGGAGCGGTCGGGGGTGGTCGTCGCGCGGCGGACGAGGTTGTCGAGCACTTCCGGGGAGACGACGCGTCCCCCGGCGACGACGGTGCGCAGGGCGGCGGCCAGTTGCCGGGAGCAGAGGTCCTTCAGCAGGAAGCCGGAGGCGCCGGCCTCCAGGGCGTCGAGGACGCGGTCGTCGACGTCGAAGCTGGTGAGCATGAGGACCCTGGGCGGCCGGCTGAACCGCATGAGCTGCCGGGTCGCGGCGATCCCGTCGACGCCCGGCATGCGCACGTCCATGAGGACCACGTCGGGCCGGTGCGTGCGCGCTTTGCTCAGGGCCTCCGTGCCGTCGGCGGCCTCGGCGGTCACCTCGAACTCCGGTGTGGTGCCGACCAGCAGGCTCAGGCTGGAGCGGATCGACGCCTGGTCGTCGGCGATGAGTACGGACGCGGCCACGGGGGCTCCCTCGCTCGTCATCCCCCGTGAACGGCCTTGATCACGTCGAACACTGTCATGCCCCGGGAAGCGGGCATAAGGGACCTAAGACCCGGCCGTTCGCGCCGAAGGTCCCGGCGGTTCCACCGAACCGACCAGTAGGAATTTATTTGCGACTTTACGCAAGTGGTGAGCTAGGGTGGGAAATCCACCGGGCTTCCGAGGACATCGCGCTGACGGGTGTTCACATGTCCCGGGTGCGCGGGCTGTCCGTGCGGCGACCCCGCAACCCGGGGCGCCACGGCCAGAAGTCATGGGCCAGGGGCCATATCCGCCGTCTTCCGGCCGAGTTCATGACGCTTCGTGTTCGCACGGGCCGCAGGCCGACGTCCGGTTCGAAGAAACGCATCGCCATGACAACAGACCACCTTCGCCCTCCGGGCCGAGCCGTCGGCGTGTCCGACCGGCGGTCGCTGTGCGACCTCGGCATCGCGCTGCTCGTCGCCGTCGCCTCCTGTCTGCAGCTACACTCGCTGAGCGAGACGGGTCTGGTGCGCGGCTATCCCGCCTCCGCGGCCATCGCCGTCGCGGCCGCCGCCACCCTCGTGCTGCGCCGCCGGTGGCCCGAGATCTGTCTGCTCGCGGCACTGGGGGCGAGTCTGGCCTCCGACGAGCGCACCGCGCTGTTCGCCGCCGCGTACGCCGTGGCGCACTACGGCGGCCGGCTGCGGTTCGCGCTCGTCGCCGGGGCGGCCCTGTTCTATCTGCTGACCCGGCACGTCACGGGGATCGCCGACGCCGGTCAGGAGCGGCTGTACTACGGGGTCGTCGTCGAGATCGTCTTCCCGGCGGCGGCCGGCGCCCTCGTCCGGCACCAGCGTTCGCTGCGCGCCCTGCTGCACGAGCGGCTGGAGCGCGCGCAGAGCGCGGTGGACAGCGCGATCCGTTTCGCGCTGCTGGAGGAGCGCACCCGGCTGGCCTTCGACATCCACGACCACATCGGCCACCAGGCGACCTTCCTCGCGCTGCGCGCGGGCGCGCTCCAGCGGATGCCGGAGCTGCCGGAGGAAGCCCGCAAGGGCGCCCTCGCCGTACAGGAGTCGGCACACCAGGTGATGGCGGACCTGCGGCAGATGCTGGGAGTGCTGCGCGACGGCGACGGCCGGCAGGCCACCCTGAGCGGCCCCACCAGTTGCGCGGAGTTCCTGGCGGCGCTGGTGCGCAACATGTCCGCCGTGGGCATGGCCGCCCGCTGCCGGCTCAACGGCACGGCCCGCCCGCTGCCGCCCGCCACCGAGCAACTGCTGTTCCGGATCTGCCGCGAGGCGTTCACCAACGCCGCCAAGCACGCCCCGGGTGCGGAGGTACGGGCCGAGCTGTCCTTCGAGCACGAGCGGGTCGTCCTGGACGTGGGCAACGGACCGCCCGACGGGGCCGCCCTGCTGCGCAGCTCCGGCCGGATGGGGCTGACGGGGCTGCGGCTGCGGGTCGCGGACGCCGACGGGGAGCTGTCGGCCGGGCCGACGCCCGACGGCGGTTTCCGGGTGACGGCGGTCCTGCCCGTACCGCCGCCGGAGCCGGCGCCCGATCCCGCTCCCTGAAGACGTACGCACGCCGCCGCACCGACCGAGATCGAGAGGGAGCCATGCCCATCCGCGTAGCGATCGTGGACGACCAGGCCATCATCCGCATGGGGCTGACCATGCTGGTCGACTCCCACGAGGACTTCGAGGTCGTCTTCGAGGCGACGGACGGTGCCGAGGCCGTCGCCCAGGTCACCGCGCACCGGCCCGACATCGTGCTGATGGATCTGACCATGCCCCGTCTCGACGGCGTCGAGGCCACCCGCCGGCTCATGCGGCTGCCGGACCCGCCGACGGTGCTGATCCTCAGCGTCTTCGACACCGACGAGCGCGTCCTGGAGGCGCTCGACGCCGGAGCGGGCGGCTTCCTGCTGAAGGACCTGCGGCCGGAGGAGTTGTTCGCGGCGCTGCACACCGTCATCACCGGATGCCGGGTGATCGCGCCCGAGGTGCTCACGAGCCTGGTGCGCAAGGCCGCCGACCGTACTCCGGTGCGGGTGGGCGGTGCCGGGGAGAAGCTCGACCTGCTGAGCCCCGGCGAACGCCGGGTACTGGCACTGGTCGGGGCCGGCATGACCAACGCGCAGATCGCCCGCGCCCTGCAGCTGTCGGGGGCGAGCGTGAAGACGTACGTCTCGCGCACCCTGGCCAAGCTCGGTCTCGACAACCGCACCCAGGCCGCGCTGATCGCCTACGAGATGGGGCTGACCGCTCCCGTGCCCCGCGCGGGGTCCCCCGGAGGGTGACAGCCGGGTCGACCGTGGTCGACGACGACGTCACCAAGTGGTTGAAGATTGGCCCGCATCTTTCATCCTTTGCCCGACGCGCGCCCGCGCGCCGCATGTCAGCGTGGCGGGATGCGGATGCAGGCGACGAGGATGTGGCTGGCAGGCGGTGCGCACCGGTACGGGCACCCCTCGGACTTCGGCACGGCCGTGCTGGCGGCGGCGCTGACGTTTCTGGTCCTCTCCGACGAGGAGACGCTGGCCTCGGGGCTGGTGCACGACTACGGGACCTGCCTCGCGGTGGGGCTGGCCGGCTCGCTGTCCTTCCTGGTCCGCCGCCGGTGGCCGCTGCTGTGCGCGGCGACGGCCGTCGCCTCCACGCTCGTCACCGACGACCGCACGCTCATGGTCTTCGCCGTCTACGCCCTCGCGCTCTACGGCGGCCGCTTCCGCTATCCCGTCTGCGTGGCGATGGCCGTCGCCTATCAGGCTGTCCGGTACGGCACCGGGGCGCTGACGGGCTGGGAGGTACTGACCGACGTACGCGGCGTCGTCTCGATCGCCATCACGGCCGTGATCGGTGAACTCATGCGCCGCCGCAACGAGTTGATCGAGCTGCTGCGGCACAGGCTCGCGCAGGTGGAGCTGTCCGTGGAGCAGGCGGGCGAGCACACCGTGCTGCAGGAGCGTCACCGCATCTCCTCCGGCCTGCACGAGAACCTGGCCCACGAGGGGACGGCCCTCGTCCTGCACGCCGAGAACCTGCTGCGGCTGCCGGGCCTGCCGGAGGCGGCCCGGCCCTCGCTCCTGGCGGTGCAGGCGGGTGCCCGCCGGGTGATGGCGGACGTGCGGGAGTCCGCGAAGGTCCTGCAGGGCAGACGGGAGGAGCTCGACCCCGGTACCGTCGCGCGGATCTCCTACACCGAGCTGCTGGCGAGCATGGTCCGCAATATGGAGACCATCGGCGTCGACATGGCCTTCGAGTCCACCGGCACACCCCGGGAGCTGCCGGTGCGCGTGGAGCAGGCGATGTACCGGGTGGCGATGGAGGCTCTGGCCGGTGCGGCGAAGCACGCGCCGGACGCGCCGGTGGTGGTGCGGCTGCGATTCACCGACGACGTCACGGAGTTCGAGGTGGACAGCGGCGCTCTGCGCTCGCCCTGGCTGCCGGACGACCCTCTGGCCCGCGGCCTGGACGGGCTGCGGGAGGTGGTGACCGCGGCGGGCGGCACCCTCACCGCGTGCCGGGAGAACGGCGACAGGTACGTGCTGCGGGCACGGTTCGCGGTCGGGAGCCGGGCGTTCCCCGGCGCGGCGGTTCTCGACGCGCGGCAATGGGCGGCATCCGGTGCCGGGTGAGGCGGGGGCATGACGGACGGGCAATTCCCCTGTCCGGTTGAGGACTTTGGACCCGGTCCTTTACCGGGTGACCCCGTGCGAGACTTCCTGGTGAAGATCACCTCGCAGAGATGGGGCGGTATCCCATGCCCGGAAGCGAAGTCGTCACTGCACTGCGGAGAAATCTGCCGGGCCGGCAGCCCGTGCGATCCCGCGCCTACACCCCTCCACCGTCTCCCCTCCGGCACGCTCCGGCCCCCGCGGGCCAGGGGAAGGGCGGACTTTTCTCCTCGCACATGGCGAAGCTCCGCCAAGGCAACCATGAGGCGCGGTTCGCCGCGCTGAGCAGCAGAGCCGCGCAAGCGGTGGAAACCATGGACCGGCCGCTGCCGGCGGGCAGCCAGATAGTACGGCTGGGGGTCGTGCCCACCCTTTTCGAGATGGTGCACGCGGCGCTCCCGAAGGCCCTGCAAACGGACCAGAATTACGCCCTGTTGCAGCAGGAGCTGGACGGGGAACGCCTCGCGGAGAACGGCGCGCGTTTCATCGGCTCCGGGGAACACGTGCTGCCGCAGCTGGAGGGCAGCAGCACGACGTGGAACTACCGGTGCCGGGTACGGGTCTCGCTCAGCGTGGCGGAGCAGCCGGACCGGGTCACCGCGATGACGGGGGCGGGCATGGCGTACTCGCGCCGCGCGAACAGCGCGGTGACCCGGAACAAGGGGGTCACCAGCGGCCCCACCGTCTCCGCGTTGGCCGTGGCCGGCACCCAGCCGGGGATCGGCCAGCCCGGGGGCTCCGCGACCGCCAACGCCGCGTACAAGCGGGAGACCACGAAGGGCTTCAGCCAGACCCTGGGCCACGAGCGGTCCGACAACTTCACCTTCCCCGAAGGCGCCTCTCTCGTCGAGACGCAGGCCCGGCTGCGGGTGCGGATCGACTGGGACAAGCGGCCGCGGGCCCTCGCCACATGGGCCCGGGGCCAGGCTCACAAGGAGCTCACGATGGACGGGCTGGGCTGGTCCAGCTCCGACGGCACGAGGGCGCACGTCCTGGACTTCGAGAACATCTTCGCCAAGGTCCCGCTCACGTACGCCGCGCCGGGCGCGCCGAGTGTGGCGGAGGCGGGCACCAGCACGTCGGCCGAGGGAGAGATCTGGGTCTGAGCGGGCCCGGCCCGGGAAAGTCCGGTACCGCGTCGGCAGGTTCCTGCCGGACCTGCCGACGCGGCTCTCCGGCCGGTGCGTGCGGCCAGGTCCATTCTCCGCCGCTCCGGGGGCATTCACGGTCGGAGAAGGTTGACATGCACTGCCCACTGTTGATGGTCTCGAATTCAACGTATTCCGGCACGGATCCCGGGGTTTTGTAGGCCGAAAGTTGATCCCGGCTGAACCCTCGGTTGACAGATCTACGACTAACTGCCTCAGTTTCCGGATTCGTTTGACACGGCATCCGAACCTTGACCATGATCCAAGCAGAATCCACGGCCGGAACCGGCAATGAACCAGTCGTGCGGCAAGAGCAGTTGTGTCTCCAGCCCCGACGGATGACCGCCGCTGCCGCCCGTTTCCCGTGCGGGCGGTCGGCGTGGTCTGCGAATTGGATTCCCCCTCGGGACAACTCACGAGAAGGAGTGCTGGATGGCCACCTATTTGGCTCCCGGAGTGTTCGTCGAAGAGGCCGCGGGCGGCTCCCGGCCGGTGGAGGGCGTGGCCACGGCGGTCGCCGCCTTCGTCGGCTTCGCCGAGGAGGGCCCGCTCAACGAGCCGGTCCGTATCACCAACTGGAGCCAGTACACGAAGACGTTCGGCGACTTCGTCGAGGGCTCCTACCTCGCGCACTCCGTCTACGGCTACTTCGCCAACGGCGGCGGCACCGCCTACGTCGTACGCGTCGGCGGCAAGTCCGCGGACGCGGACGCCGTCGAGGGCACGCAGGCGGTGGGTTCCGCCGCCCCGGCGCAGGTGCTCGGCGGCTTCAAGGTCGCGGCCCTGCCCGCCGCCGCCGGCCGTGACATCGCGGTCGACGTGCAGCGCAAGCCGGCCGACCCCAAGGCCAAGCGCCCCGGCGCGGGCCCGGCCGACAAGACCAGGACGGGCAAGGACGGGTCGCCGGAGGCCGGCGCGGAGGACCTGTTCACCTTCACCGTGAAGGTGAACGGCGCCCCCACGGAGACCTTCGACGTCTCCACCGAGAAGTCCTCGGCCTCGTACGTCGTCACGCAGGTCAAGGAGCGCTCGAAGTTCGTGTTCGTGGAGGAGGCCACGACCGGTGCCGCGCTCGCGCTGCCGGAGTCCTCCACCCTGGCGCTGGCGGCCTCTCCCACCGCCGGCACCGCCGGGGACGCGACGACCGTCAAGGACGTCGTCGGCCGCTACGTCGGCAAGGTCAACGACCGCTCGGGCCTGTCGGGCCTGGAGGCCATCGACGACATCACCATGGTCGCCGCCCCCGACCTCATGGCCGCCTACCAGAGCGGCAACGTCAGCCGCGAGCAGGTCAAGGCCATTCAGCTGGCCATGATCAACCACTGCGAGAACATGGCCAACCGCATGGCCATCATCGACCCGCTGCCGGACATGAACCCCTCCGAGGTCTACGACTGGCGGCAGAACGAGGCGGGCTTCGACTCCAAGTACGCGGCCCTGTACTACCCGTGGATCCAGGTCGCCGACCCGACCAGCGGCAAGGGCTTCCTGATGCCGCCCTCCGGCCACGTCGCCGGCCTGTGGGCCCGCAGCGACGAGGCCCGCGGTGTGCACAAGGCGCCCGCCAACGAGGTGCTGCGCGGCGCCCTCGACCTGGGCGTGCAGGTCACCAAGGGCGAGCAGGAGCAGCTGAACCCGGCGGGCATCAACTGCATCCGCAGCTTCCCCGGCCGCGGCATCCGTATCTGGGGCGCCCGCACCCTTTCCAGCGACCCGGCGTGGCGCTACCTGAATGTCCGACGCCTCTTCAACTACCTGGAGGAGTCGGTCTATCTGGGCTCGCAGTGGGTGGTCTTCGAGCCCAACGACGAGCGGCTGTGGTCGACGGTCCGGCGCAACGTCAGTGCCTTCCTCCACAACGAGTGGCGCAAGGGTGCCCTGTTCGGGGCCGGCCCGGACGAGGCGTTCTACGTCAAGTGCGACGCGGAGACCAATCCGCCGGAGGTCATCGACGCCGGCCAGGTCGTCTGCGAGATCGGCGTCGCCCCGGTCAAGCCCGCCGAGTTCGTCGTCTTCCGCATCGCCCAGGAGTCCTTGGGTGGCGGTGGCGAGTAAGCCGTACCACCGTGCCCCAACCGATAACGAGTTCAAGGAGCAGTAATGGCTGATACGAAGACTCAGACTGGCGGCGCCTTCGCCGCCAACCGGTTCACCTTCCAGCTGGAGGGACTGCAGCTGGAGCAGCTCAAGAGCGTCAGTGGTGTGGAGATCGGCGTCGAGGTCCGCCAGGCCCCCGCGGTCGACGCCAAGACCGGCCTGTGGTCGATGCACAAGACCGCCGGTACGCCGAAGACTCCGAGCATCCGCATCACCCGGAGCATGGAGAAGAGCCCGACCGTCACCGACTGGATCAAGAAGGTCTACGGCCAGGGCAACGTCTCGGACGGTAAGAAGCAGGCCAGCATCGTCTTCATGACCGATGAGGGCGACAAGGGCCAGAAGATCACGGTCAACCTGATCAACGCCTGGGTCAGCTCGTGGAGCGCGAGCGACCTCAGCTCCGACAGCGCGAACGGCGTCGTCGAGGAGACGTTCGTCGTCGAGTGCGACCGAATCGAGATGGCGGCGTGAGGCGCGGGCGCGTTTCCGAGGCGGTGCCTCTCGCCTCCCATGGGCCCGCCGCGGACGACGCGCCCGCACCTTCGCGGGAGGCCGCGGGCCCGGAGACCGGGTCCGCGGCCCTCCGCACCGAGTTCTCCTTCACCCTGCCGCGAGGCTATGTCGACTCCGAGGGCAAAGTGCACCGGAACGGCACGATGCGACTGGCCACGGCCCGGGACGAGTTGGTGCCGCTGACGGACCTCCGGGTGCGGCAGAACCCGGCCTATCTTTCGGTCGTCCTGCTCGGCCGACTGATCACCCGGCTCGGCACCCTCAAACACGTGGACGCGGACGTCGTCGAGGGTCTCTTCGCCGCCGACCTGGCGTTCCTGCAGAAGTTCTACGAGAAGATCAACACGGATGGCTCCTCACTCGCCACGACCGTGTGCCCCAGCTGTGACCACGAGTTCGACGTCGACATGGGGAGCCGCCTGGGGGAATGAAAACGTACGCGGCCGAGGACCTGCGTTCTGAGCTCGCGTACATCGCCTACCACTTCCACTGGCCGCACGACCAGCTGCTCGACATGGAGCACATCGAGCGGCGTTCGTGGATCGGCCAGATCACCACCATCAACCAACGTCTTGCAGACGGGACCTGACAGACATGCTCGACCGGATCATCCGCACCGTCGGCCGCCACGCGGTGGCCTGGTCCGGTGCGGAAGCCGCGAACGGCACCGGGGCGGCGCGCGCGGTTCCCCGGGCGGGCGTGGTGTCCGGTGTGCCCGCGGTTCCCCGGGCGGGGGCTGTCGGTCCTGCGGCGCCGGAGGGCTCCGGGGACGGCAGGAGCACGGTTGCCGGCACCGGTGCGGGTGTGGGTACGGATGTGACGACCGGGGACGGTACGGACCTGCGCGGTGGTGCGGCTGCGGGCACCGACCGGCATGTCGGCCCTGATGCAGCGCCGGGCGCTGACGCGCATGGCGGTGCCGATGAAGTGTCCGGCGCGGATGCGGTCTTCTGCGCCGACTTCTGCGCCGACGCGGACGGTTCCGCCGGGCCGGATGTGCCGGCATCCGATGCGCACGCGGATCGCAGTGCCACTGCCGGGGCGGCCATGGAGACGGCAGCACCTGCGATGCTACGGGTTCCGGTGGTGCTCCCGGAGACGTTCCGCCCCGTCCCGGCGGGCGGGTTGACGCCGGTCACCGACGTACAGCGGATGACGGCACGGCTGACGTCATTCCGCGACCACCGGCTCAGCGGTGAACTCACCACGCTGATCGCCGCGGAAGCACCGTTGGTGTTCCGGGCGCGAGCGGGACTGTGGGACACGACGGGCCTGCCCGCTCGCCGGCCGGTGGCCGAGCTGTACTGGGGCTCCGCCGGCAGGGCGGAGCCCGAGGAGGCCACCGAGGCCGAGGACGAGTCGGGTGCTGCGAGCGCGGCGGCAGACGCGGAACGTGCGGGCGGCTCCGGGGCCGGGCGCGCCGCGGAGGCTGGGCGCGCCGCCGAAGCCGGGGGATCCACGGGTGGTGCCGGGGCCGTTCGCGCTGCCGCGGACGATGAGCGCGCGGAGGATGCGCGTGCCTCCACCCCTTCTGCTTCTTCCGCTCCGCTGTCCCACAAAGGTGCGATGCCGACCGGTGATCCACGCACCGGACACACGGAGGCCGCTCCGCCCTCGAACACCACTCAGGCGGCACCCGTGCCGGCCGTCGAGCACCAGCCGGATGCCGCTGAGAATCCTCATGGTTCTCGGCCCGGTCGCCGTTCCGAGGACTCCTCTCGACTCCGCCGTTCCCCGGAGCGCGACTCCCGTGCCCTGGCGACGCCCCGAGGAACGGCGGTTCCGGACGACGAGCGCGGTACGGGCCCGCGGACGGCGGACCCGGCATCCGCCGCAGAGCCGTCCGCGCAGGCCGACGTCCAGGACGCTCCGGGACGAGCCGCGTCCCGGGCCGGGGCCGCGATGGCTGCCGAAGGCAAGCGTGTGACGGCCCCGAAGTCGGAAGCCGGGCGCGCGGGTTCGGAAACGGAGACCGTGCGCCACACCGACGCACCGGGTGCCGACGCTCCGGCGACGACTCACGGCGGCGCGCACGCCGCGTCCGGTTCCCCGGTGGAGACGTCGTCGCACGCGCCGGCCGACACAACGGCCCCTGACAGCCGAGGCGTTGCCGAAGCCCCGGTGCCTTCGGCCGCGCCCGTCCGGTTCCCGGATGCCACGCCGGGCGCTCCGGGCGCGCCCCTGGCCCGGGCCCGGGCGAAGGCGGCGCTCCCCGGCGACACCGACACGGAGGTCGCGCAGGGGCCAGGAACACCGGGGAGCCCGGCGGGCTCCCCCGCGCCCTCCTCGCCGACCGGGGTACCGAACGCCCCTGAACACACTGCGCCGGAGGGCGCCCGGACCGCCTCGACGGCTCTGAGCGGCGAGCGCGACTCCCTGCCCAACGCCCCTTACGAGGCGCCGCGTCCGGACAGTACGCCGAACGTGACCAAGGCCACCGCGCAGGGCCGTACGTCCTCCGGCACCCCCGACCGGGCCGCGCCCTCCCCCCGGACCGTGGCAGCGGTCCAGGGCCAGGAGCACCCTTCGGCCGACGACGGCCCGGCGGACGGCATCGCACCTGTCTCCGCGCCGGACCACGGCCACGGCATGTCCAGGGAGACGGCCGTATCAACAGACCGGCGCAGCAAGGGCGTTGCCGGAGACGAGGGCGCGGCGCACGGGACCGTGTCCGCGCCGCAGGACAGTACGGTCCCGGGCCGGGCCGTGCCCTCCGCCGGGGCGCAGAGCGTGGCAACGACCGGATCCCCGGCGCCCGCAGCGGCAGTCATCCTGCCCTCCGGTACGCAGGGTGCCTCCGACCCGATGGCCGACGCCCTCTGGGTCGACGCGGGCGCCGCCCAGAGGCGCACAGCACTCGACGGGAACACGCCCGACGACCCGAGCACGGCCCCCGCCGAGACCAACGCGACGGGTCCTGCCCCCCGGCGCGACGGGGAGCCGACGAGCACTCCGAGGTCAACGGCCGTGACCGGCGCGCCGGAAGTCCCGGGCCGCACCGCGAATCCCGCCGAAGCCGGGACCGCAAGCTCCACCCTGCGCAACGGGGGCAGGGCCGACCACCCGACGTCTCCGGCCACGCCTGTATCCCCGGCCAACGCGTCGACTGCCCCCGCCAAGACCGGCACAGCACGTCCCGCCCACAAGCACGACGGGGAAACGGCCGGACACCCGACGCCCCCGACCACGCCCGTCCCCCCGGCCAACACGTCGACTCCCTCCGCCAAGACCGGTACAGCTCGTCCCACCCACAAGCACGACACACACGACAGCGACACGGCCGAACACCCGACGCCCCCAGCCTCGCCTATCTCCCCGGCCGCCGCGTCGACTCCCTCCGCCAAGGCCGGTACAGCCCGTCCCACCCACAAGCACGACGGGGAAACGGCCGAACACCCGACGCCCTCGACCACGCCCGTCCCCCCGGCCGACGGTTCGACCGCCCCCGGCCCCACCGGGGCCACCCCAACCGGCCCCGCAGATTCCGCCCCCGAGCACGACCTACGCCACGGGGGCACGGACGCGGCACCTTCAGCCGTACCCCTCCCGCCGACCAGCAGCCCGGGCACCCCGCACCGCACCGCCTCCTCGTCGGCCGGGACCACGGACATGGTCCCGGCCGACGAGCGCGTTGCTCCGCACGAGAACCCGGTTCGGCGTGCGCGGCAGTCGGCGCAGGAGCCGGTCGACGAACATGCGGCGCTGCGGCCGGAGTTCGCGGCGGAACCGCTCTCCGGTACGAATGATGTGCGGCCCACGGAGCGTGCCGACGAGGCACCGGCCACGGTCTCTTCGACCACCGACCGTCGGCCGGAGACCTCACGAGAGCAGACCGCTCCCGTGCGCCTCTCGCGCACCCCCCGGCCGACCGCAGACATGTACTGGCCCCGCCCCGACACACACGCCGTGCCCTCGGATCACGAGGCGCAGGAAGCCGGTTCCGGGCGGACCGTCGATGCGCCCGTGTCCCCGGCACGGTCGGACGCCGCGGTCCGGCGCACGGAGCCGGCCTCATCCGCCGACCCGGAGCGTACGGCCGCTTCCCCTGCCCGGACACGGCACGAGTCCGAGTCGGTGACGGCGCCCGACAGCCGCCGCGACCGGCAGGCACGGCCGTCGGCCGACGCATCGGCACCCGGACAGGCCGAACGGCATGGCACACCTCCCGCGAGCCCGGTGACCGGAGAGCCGACGCCCCCCGGCACGCAGGGCACGAACACGTCGCGGATATCGGATCCGGTACGCACCGCAGAGCGCCCGGCGAACGAACCGCTGCGGTCAACTCCGGCACAGAGCCACGGCGTTACCGTCGCAAACGAACATCTCTCGCCCACGGGCGCGCCCGTCAGCGAGGCGTCGACAGCCGGAGCGGCAGCCATCGGCTCCGCTCACGAGACCGTCGAGGACGAGACCGCACAGGCCAGTAACACGCAGAACCGTGACGCGGTGACGCCGTCCCGGGAGCGCACCGCCGGCCTTCCGGGGCAGCCGCTGCGCGCTGCCGCTTCGGGCGACGAGGACCGTACGCACGCCACCATTGCCGACCAGGCTGTGCCCATCCGTATCGTCCGGGCGGCACCCCTTGCCCCGGAGCAGCTTCCCCTCGCCGGGCGCCGGGCGGGCACGTCCGCGCACCGGGGCAGTGAGCCCGACGTGCCCGACGACGGGCACGGTACGGCCGCCGCCCGCCCGGCGGACCCGATCACCGACGCGAACCCCCGGCCCCCCGAAGGGCGAGGTCTCCACCCGCGCAAGGCCACCGAACCGCACGACGGCACGTCCCCGCCCACGCGTACGCCGGCGGGCGAACCGTCCCCGGTACGCATCGACCGCTCTCCCGGCGACCCCCGGAACACGGCCTGGCACGACCAACAACTGCTTGCCGCCCCCGCCTTGAACGATCCGGCCGCACCGGTGCCCGCGCAGGCCGAGGAGCGCCCCACGCGCCCTGCGGCCGAGGCCGCAGGCGAACGGTCCACCGACGCCCCGGCACAGGGCAAAGCCTCCCGGCTTCCCGTCGGCCCCGCAGCCGTACCCACCCGCAAACCGTCCTCCGACACCCCCGCACACGGCAACGCCGTACTCCCGCAAGCACACACACTCCAGCACAGCGATCCGACCGCACCGGTGCCCGCACGGGCCGAGGAGCGCCCTGCACCCCCTACGGTCGAGGCCGCACGCGAACGGTCCGTCGACGCCCCGGCACAGGACAGAGCCGCCCTGCCGCGGGTATATACGCCTGCACACAAGTCCGGCCAGGCCGACCAGCGTCCCGTCGGCCCCGCAGACGGCAATGCCGCCCGGCCTCAAGCACACGCACCCCAGCACGCCGATTCGGCCGCAGCGGTGCCCGCACGGGCCGAGGAGCGCCCCACAAGCCCCGCAGTCGAGGCCACAGTTGACCGGTCCCTCGACGCCCCGACACAGGACAAAGCCGCAAGCCTGCGGACGCACACGCCTGCACACCACGATCCGGCCGCACCCATACCCGGCCAGGCCGCCCCGCACCCCACACATCCTGCGGTCGCCCCCACCCGCAAACCGTCCGTCGACGCCCCCGCAAACGGCAACGCCACACCCCCGCCGGCGCACATATCCGCGCACAACGATCCGGCCGCCCCGTCCCGCCAACGGACCACCGACGCCCCGGCGACCGGTCACGCCGTGCCCCTCCAGTTGCACGGCCCCGCGCAGCCCGCCCCGGAACACCTCCCGCTCGCCGAGCGGCCCAGGCACCACAGGGCCGACCCGTCGCACTCCCCCGCCGGGGATCCGCAGGACGGCCTCACACACCCGCCGGCCAACAGTGATCCGGCGCCCCACTGTCAGGCCCCCGCGCCCGCAGCCGAGGTGCGCCCGCGTCCGGACCGTTCCGCCGACGCGCCGTCCCTCACGCACGGCGAGACCGCGACGACGCGCGAGCCCGGCCTGTCCGGCGGCCGGATGCCTCGCGAGCGGGATCACGCCGACACCGGGCAGGACCGGACCACGCCCGCTCCCCACGGGCCGAGCGCCGAACACTCCGATCGGCACCCCGTCGCACCCATCACCCGCAAGTCCGACGACGCCGGGACCGACACCGGCGTCGGCGCCGACGCCGTCGCCGACGCCGACGCCGGGCAACGACCCACCGCACCCCGGCACTACGAGCCGAGCGCCCCGGACACCGGCCGGCTCCCCATCGCACCCGCCTCCCCCACGTCGGGCCGTGCCGACACCGCCACCACGGAACCCCCTGCCCTTCCTGCTCCCCGCGCCCGTACCCGCCGCACCACAGCCGCACCGCAGCAGACCACGAACCGCTCCGCCAACACCGCAGGCCCACACCCGCGCCCCCGGCACCCCTTCGCCGGCCGACAGAGCAGCGGCACCCCGGCCACCGGAGCAGCGGCGCCGATATCCCTGTCCACCCCGGAGGCTGTCGAGCACAGGCCTCTGGGAGCCATGCCGCTCAGGGCACCCGGCAGCCAGTCCCCCGCCCGGCACCCGGGCGACGGTGGCCCCGAAGAATTCCACGCCCCCGCTCCGGCCCCCGCTCCCGTCCGCGAACCCGGCACCGCCCACCACCACCCCGCCGTGCCCGGCCCGCGAACGCTGCCCACGTCCCCCGCGGAGACCCGAACCTCCCTGCGCACCGGCCCGGTTGCCGCCGAGCCGTCCCCGCTCACGTCCACGCAGCCGCTCACGCTTCACGACCCCACGCACCACGACGCCGCCCACCCGGCCGAGCAACACCTCGGCACAGGCCCCCTCCCCACAGCGCACCTCTCCTTTCCCGAGGCGCCGTCCCACCCCCGCCGGGCCCTGGCCCCGCTCCCCGGTCCCCGAAGCGCGGCCGCTCACCACCCACAGACCGAGTCCGCAGCCCCCCTCCGGCCGGCCAGTCCTCCCCAAGTCGCCCCCGGCCACGCCGTGTTCCGCCGTATCGCCGCACACGCACCCGAGCCGGGCGGTCTGCGCGCGGACACCCCCACAGGTGCCCTGACCGGCACCGTCGAGAGCGCCGTGCCGACGACCGGCTGGGGCATCCCGCAAGCAGTTCTGCTCAAGGAATCGCAGGACATCATGAGAAACGGAGGCACAGGCCGTGCCCGCTGAGTCCAAGGTGACAACCGTCAGCCGGTTCTCGCTGTCGATCGACGGCAAGGACCTCGGCCTCTTCACGCGCTGCAGCAGACTCGCGCTGTCCGTGGAGGTGGACGAGGTCGCCGAAGGGGGCATCAACGATTCCCTGATGCACCTCAACACCCGGATCAGGTACGCGCCGTTGGTCGTGACCCGCCCCGTGAGCACGACCCCGGTGGACCTGTGCGAGTGGGTCCAGGAGTCGGTGCGCAAGCCGTCCCTGTCGACCGGGCAGATCACCGTCCTCGACGGCACCAGGGCAGTGGCCAAGTGGGAGCTGCGGAACGTGATGCCCGTGGCGTGGCGGGGGCCGGACCTGGACGCGGCGGACAGCGCGGCCGCCATGGAGGAGATCGAGTTCGTCCACGGCGGGTTCTTCCGCAAGTAGCCCGAGCAGCCGCCGCGCAGCACCATGACCCCACCCCCTTCATCCCGTAACACAACCGACCCCGAAAGGAGGGCACATGCCGGAGGAACAGATGATCAAAGCCACCCTGGAGATCTACAAACCGCCGATAGGCAGCCAGCAAGGGCCTGGCAGTCGCCTGGGTGACCCGATCAAGTTCCAGTTCAACCCGGCGGAGCTCTCCCTCGTCAAGGAGACCTCCTGGGCGCGGCACTCCTCACGCCTCGCGCCGAATGCTTCCGTGCCCGAGTTCCTGGGCAGCCACCCCGGCGTCCTCACCATGACCGTCGTCCTGGACAAGTCGAAGTCGAACGACGAATCCGTCGACGAGCGGGTCGGCAGGCTCCTCACGTGCTGCCGGCCGGAAGGGAACAGCCTCAGCAACAACCAGGCGTCCCCGCCCTGGGTCAGGTTCAGCTGGGGCCACTGCGAGACGGCACGGTTCTACGCGGTCATGAGACGGCTCGCGGTCCGCTTCACCCGTTTCTCCAGCGACGGCCATCCTTTGCGTGCCGTGTGCGAGCTCACCTTGGAGGAGATCGGCGAATGAGTACGTCACGTCAGGGACTCGCGTCGGGATCGCCCTCGTCACGGCAGTTCAGCGTGGTCGTGCGAGGGGACTCCCTCCAGTCCATCGCGGCGCACAGTACGGGCCGTGCGACCGACTGGCGGCAGATCGCCGAGCTGAACGGCATCGACGACCCGTCGAAGGTGCGGCCGGGAACGGTGCTGGTCCTGCCGAACGCCACGGACTGACCGTCCCGACGCCGCCGGACCCTCCGCTCCTCCCCTCACACGTAAGGAACCGACATGACTGGGCGTCACACCACCGGGCTGATCGTCAAGGCCGGAGGCCGCACCGTGCGCGGCACCGCCCTGGCGTGGGCAGTCGTGCAGGAGAACAGCCATACGTCGGCCACGGCCGAGATCGGCTTCCGCGACCCGCACAACGCGTCGCTGCTGGCCGAGCTGGGCGCCACCCTGGGCAGCACGCTCCAGCTGACCTCGGTGACCTCCGACGGCAAGCATCCCCTTTTCGAGGGCGAGGTCACCGACTGTGAGGCCAGGGCGAGTTCGGACGGCGGTGGTACGAACGGGGCCGGCGGGGTGTTCACCGTTCTGCGGGCCAAGGACCGCTCGCACCGGCTGCGCCGGGGCTACCGGGTCGCCTCCTACGCGAAGATGACGGCCGGTGACATCGTTCGCGAGGTGGCGAAGAAGGCCGGTGTCGAGATCAAGACCGTGGACGACACCCGGACCCGGTACGACTTCCTCACCCAGCCCGCCATGTCCGACTGGGACTTCCTGAGCCACCTGGCCCGGGAGAACGGGCGGGACCTGTTCTTCCAGGACGGCAAGCTGCACTTCTGCCGGCCCGCCCGGGCCTCCAGCGCTCCGGCGAAGGGCATGTCCGCCCGCAGCAGCCCGTTCGCCCTGCAGTTCGGCGCGAACCTGCTGAAGGTCAGTTCGGCGGCCTCCCTGGACGACCAGGTGGCCGAGGTCGCCGTGCGTGCCTGGGATCCCGACCGCAAGGCCGCGTTCGCCGCCACGGGCAAACCGGCCACGACGCGGCACAGCACCGCCTGGACCGCACCGTCCGGTGCGGTGTCGGGGCCGTCGATACTGCTGGCCGGACTGCCGCGCGGGAACCAGGACGAGGTCGAGACAGTGGCCACGAGCATGGCGCAGGAGGTCGCGGCCGGGCTGCCCCGGCTGCGTGCGGTGGTGCGCGGGGAGCCGCGGCTGCGGCTGCGCTCCGGGGTATCGCTGACCGGTCTCGGCGAAAAGTTCCAGGGCCAGTACACGGTCACGTCCGTCCGCCATGAGTACCACCCCGAGTCGGGCTATCTGACGGAGCTGACGGTGAACGAGGGGGAGGACCGGGCAGCGGTCGGGCGGCCCGGTGACGGGGAAGAGGGGCTGCGCCGCTTCTACGGGCTGATGCCGGCGACCGTCGTCAACATCAAGGACGACAGGAAGCAGGGCCGGGTGAAGGTCCAACTCCCTTGGCTGGACGGCACGTACGAGAGCAACTGGGCCCGCACCGTGCAGCTCGGCGGCAGCCGCGGCCACGGTGTGGTGCTGCCGGAGGTCGGGGACGAAGTGCTCGTCGGCTTCGAGCACGGCTGTCTGGACCGGCCGTACGTCCTGGGCGGGCTGTACAACGGCGTGGACAAGCTGGCCCAGCACAGACTCGACCTGGTCGACAATGGCAAGGGCGTCACCAACCGGCGGTCCTTCGCCTCCAAGAAGGGGCACCGGCTGGAGCTGCTGGACGCGGACGGTTCGGGGATGGGGGCGACCCTCGTCACCGGCGACGGCAAGCTCAAGCTCCAGCTCGACCAGCACAAGACGGTCATCTCCGTGCACAGCGACGGCAAGGTCGAGATCACCGCCGACAACGGCATCACCGTGGACGCGAAGCAGGGACCGCTGGAGCTCAAGGGCCAGAAGGTGACGGTCAACGCCACGCAGGCACTGGAGCTTTCCGGCATGAACGTCGACGTCAAGGCCACCGCGGGACCGGTCCAGGTCACCGGTCTGACGGCGAAGCTCGCCGGTAAGACCCTCACCGAGATCACCGGCCTCCCCGTCAAGATCAACTGACCGCCGGGATTCCCCGCCACCCGGAAAAGGAGAACCACCCCATGCCCGCCGCAGCCCGCGTCGGTGACGCGATCGCCTACATCCCCAACCCCGGCCCGGTTCCCGCGCCCGTGGGCCAGGGCACGCTCGCCCTGCCCGGGGTGCCCACCGTGCTGATCGGGGGCCAACCGGCCGCGACTCCTGGCTCGTTGTGCGCCTACGTCGTGCCGCCGCCCGGTTCGCCCGTCCCCCCGCCCCCGGTGCCCGTGGTGCCGCTGCCGCTGCCCAAGCCGGTGCTCATCGGCGGCCTGCCCGCCGTCGTCAAGGGCAGCGTGGCCGGGCCCGGCACGGTCACCGGCGGCTGCCCGACCGTCTTCATCGGAGGCTGAGCCGTGTCCGACTTCTTCATCGGCCGCGGCTGGGCCTTCCCGCTGGGTGTCAGCCCCTCGGGCGGGGTGGCGATGGCCGAGGGCTCCGCCGACGTCGAGCAGGCGATCCGGCTGATCCTGGGCACCGAGCCCGGCGAGCGGCCCATGCGGCCCGAGTTCGGCTGCGCGATCCGCGACCGCGTCTTCGGCTCCTTCGACGCCTCGGCGAGCGGGGCCATCGCCCACGAGGTGCGGCGGGCGCTGGAGCGCTGGGAGCCGCGCATCGTCGTCGACGACGTCATCGCCGCGCAGGCCGCCGGGCAGCAGGAAGTGCTGGAGATCCAGATCGCCTACCACCTGGCCGGCACCAACAGCCGCCGCAACCTGGTCCATCCGTTCTATGTGATCCCCGCCCACGAGGGCGAGGGACCCGACCGTTCCGAGCAGGCGGGCACCGTCCCGCAGGGGGATGACCATGCCGCTGCCTAGCCCCAACCTCGACGACCGCCGTTTCCAGGACCTCGTCGACGACGCCAAGCGCTTCATCCAGCGGCGCTGCCCGGAGTGGACGGACCACAACGTCTCCGACCCGGGCGTCGCGCTCATCGAGGCGTTCGCGCAGATGGTGGACCAGCTGTCGTACCGGCTCAACCGGGTACCGGAGAAAATCCACTTGGGGTTCCTGGACCTGCTGGGCGTGCAGATGACGGCGCCTCAGGCGGCGCGTACGGAGCTGACGTTCCGGCTCTCCGCCCCGCAGGAGGCGGAGGTGACGGTGCCCGTCGGCGCCGAGGTGGCCACGCCGCGTACGGGCAGCGGGCCCGCGCGCGTGTTCACCGTCAGCCGGCAACTCGACATCGTGCCCACCGCGCTGGCACACATCGGCTCCGCCCCGGCCGGGCAGACGCCCGAACTCGCCACCGAGCGCTTCGAGTCGGGCGAGCCGGTGACGTGCTTCACGGAGCCGCCGGTGCCGGGCGACGCCCTCCTGGTGGGGCTGACGCAGGCGGCGCCGCGCTGCGCGGTGACGCTGCGCGTGGACTGCCGTATGGACGGTGTGGGCGTGGACCCGCGCCGCCCGCCGCGCGTGTGGGAGGCGTGGTGCGGCGAGGGCTGGCTGCCCTGCGAGGTGGAGAGCGACAGCACGGGCGGGCTGAACCGGCCCGGCGAGATCGTCCTGCACCTGCCCGACGGGCATGTGCCCTCGCTCATCGGGCGGCGCCGCGCCGGCTGGCTGCGCTGCCGCATGACCGAGGCGGCGCCGGGGCAGCCCGCCTACTCCTCCTCCCCCAAGGTCGCCACCCTGGAGGCGTACACCTCGGGCGGGACCACGGGCGCGGTCGAGGGCGAGACGATCCCGCACGACGAACTCGGCGTCTCCGACGGCACGCCGGGGCAGTGCTTCACCCTGCACCGCACGCCCGTCGTCGCCGGTTCGCTGCGCGCGGTGGCGGTGGAGACCAAGGCCGGGCGGCAGGTGTGGAAGGCGGTGGAGTCGTTCGCGGACTCCTCGCCGACCGACCGGCACGTCACCGTCGACGAGGCCGGCGGCACGGTCCGCTTCGGCCCGTCGGTGCGGCAACCGGACGGCGAGATGCGGCAGTACGGGGCGGTGCCCGAGATCGGTGCCCGGATCACGGCGGGCGCCTACCGGCGCGGCGGCGGGCGCGGCGGCAATGTCGCCACGGCCACACTGACCGTGCTGCGCACCCCGATCTCACTGATCTCCCATGTGGAGAACCGCAAGCCCGCGACCGGCGGCGTGGACGCCGAGTCGGTGGACAGCGTGCGGCAGCGGGCCGGGCACTGGCTGCGCACCCAGGACCGGGCGGTGACCGCGTCCGACTACGAGTCGATCGTGCGCGCCGCGTGCCGGGAGGCGGGCCGCATCGAGTGCGTGGCCGAACCGGCGGGCTCCGAACGCGCCGGTCTCGTAAGGGTGTTGATCGTCCCGCAGATCGGTGACGTGCGGGACGAGAACAGCTGGCGGGACCTGGTGCCCTCCGAGGAGATGCTGTCCGCCGCCGCGCGGGCGGTGGAGGAGGCCCGGCCGCTGGGTGTGACGGTGTCGGTCAGCGGGCCCGCGTACCAGGGCGTCACGGTCGTCGCCGAGATCGAGGCGGCCAAGGGCGCGGACCGGGCCGAGGTCAAGGAGCGGGTGCTGCGCGCGCTCTACGAGTGCCTGAGCCCGCTGCCCTCCGACTCCGGCTCCGGCACGGGCAGCCGTTCCGGCTGGCCGCTGGGCCGGGCGCTGCGGCTGAGCGACCTGTACGCGGTCGCCGCCCGCTGCGAGGACGTGGAGTCGGTGAGCCGGCTGGAGATGTACCCCGCCGACCTCGGCACCGGTGAGCGGCAGGCCGCCACCGACCGGATCGACGTGGGTCCGGCGACGCTGTTCCTCTCCTTCCGCCACCAGGTGGCCGTGAAGAACGCCCGCTAGACCGCTGGAAGAAGAGCCACCGGAAGAAGAGGGAAGAAGAGAACGACTGATGGAGAGACTGCCCGCGGCGGCACCCGCACCGGTACCGGCCGTGCCCCCCGTGCCGCCGCTGGTGCCCGGGAGCCGGTCGCTGCGCGCGATCCTGCCGGAGAGCTACCGGCAGGGTGACTTCGCCGACCGGTTCATCGCCGGTTTCGACGACACGCTCGCCCCGCTGATCACCGCACTGGACTGCTTGGACGCCTATTTCGACCCGAGTACCGCGCCCGACGACTTCGTCACGTGGATGCTCGGCTGGAGCGACACCGCGCTGCCCGCCTGCGTCGGTACGACGGGCCGGCGCAACGCCCTGCTGCTCGGGCACCGTCTGCACGGTCTGCGCGGCACCCGCTCCGGACTCGACCTGCTGGTGCGGTACGTGCTGGGCGGACGCCTGGAGCTCGCCGAGTCGGGGGCCACGCACGTGGCGTCCGGCCCGGAGGACCCCTCGGTGCCCGCGCCGACGGGCAGTTGGGCGCGAGTGCGGGTGCTGCTGCCGTACGGGATGTCGGCGGGCCGCCCCGGAGTGGTGGAGGACGTCGAGGAGTTGGTGCGGGAGTGGCTGCCCGCGCACCTGACGGCCGTGGTGACGGTCGAGGACGACGAGGACCCGCTGCTCGTGCGGGGCATGACGGGGGGTGAGGGCTGATGGGCACCGACTCCTCCGCCCGCCGGGGCTGGCACATGCCCAGCGAGCAGGACATGTGCGGCAGTTGCGGGGTGGTGGCGTACCCGGGCGAGATGTTCTGCGTGTCGTGCGGCGCGTATCTGGGATGGGACGCGACCGGGGGGTCGCCGGTGCTGCGGGAGGGTGCGGCGCGCCCGGCGCAGGGAGCGGTGCCGCCTGCGGGGGGCGGTACGGGTCCGGGGTCCGCGCGGTCCGGCGGTGCGGGTCCGTCCTCCGCGACCTCCGGGGGCGGTTCCGGCCGGCCCGGGTCCGCACAGCCCGGGTCCGTACAGTCCGGGTCCGCACAGTCCGGCTCCGGAGCGCCCGGGTCCAGGCGGCACGCCGCGTCCGGCTTCGACGGCGCGGACGACTACGGCTTCGCGGGCGCGGGGCGCTCCGGTTCGGGGCAACCGGCGTTCGGAGCGGGGGGCGACGGTTTCTCCGGGACGGCCACCGGGCGGCACCGGTCGGCTGCGCCGGGCTTCGGTGACCTCGGTGACGTCGGTGGCCCGGGCCCGGCGGCGGCCGGGCGCGGTGGTTCCGGCGGGCCCGGGGGGCCTCCGTTCGTCGGTTCCCCGCCCATGGGTCCCGGCGGCGGTCCCCCCGGACCGCCCCCGCAGGACCTCTCCTGGGCCGACCCCCTCTTCGCGCCCCTGCCGACGGAGCCCGCGCCCCACACGGCCCGGCCCCAACCCGGGGGCCGCCTGCCCGACTTCGGCGGCGCCGAGCCGTACCCCACGTTCGCGGGAGCGCCCGGCACCGAGCCCGCGGCGGCGCGCACCCAGGTCATCAGCGGTGAGGTCGTCATGTGGACGAACCCGGCCGAGGAGGAGCCCGGCGCGGACGCGTCCACGCCCCCGGGCGGGGTGCCGTACGTGCTGGAGTGCCCGGAGTGCGGCGGGCCGAACGCGGAGTCGCGTACGTACTGCCACCCCTGCGGTGCCCTGCTGCGTCCCGAGCCCGAGGAGGAGGAACCTCCGCTGACCCGCTGGGAGCGGCTGCGCGAGCGGTGCTTCGACCGGCCGGAGGTGTGGCACTGGGACCGCCGCTGGGGCGTCGCGCTGGCGGCGCTGCCGCTGTGCCTGGTCGCCGGGGTGTCGGCGGGCAGCGCGGTGGCGGCCGCGCACGACGCCGTACCGAGGATCAAGGACCGTTTCCTGTCGCAGCACGCCGTCACCCCCGACGCGGTGGCCGCCTCCAGCTCGGCGAAGGGTTTCGAACCGGAACTGGCCACCGACGGAGTCGACAACCGGGCGTGGGCGCCGCAGGGCAGCGGCAAGGACGCCGTCGGCCAGTACTGGACGGCCAAGTTCAACTCCCCGTTCCGGCTGACCTCGCTCCTGATCATCAACGGGGCCGCCAAGGCCCCCAAACAGTTCGCCGAGACCGGAAGGCCCACGAAGATCAAGGTGACCGCGACCACGGGGCAGGGCACGGTGGAGAAGGAGATCGAGCTGGGCGGACAGCCCGGCCCGCAGCGTTTCGACCTGGGCATCGACGACGTCACCCAGGTACGGGTGACGATCGAGGCGATCAACCCGGGCCTCAAACCGGACATGCCGGTCGCCATGGCCGAGATCCAGTTCTTCAGCCGGCAGGACTCATGAGCGTACGTGCCGAACTCACCGTCCCCGAGGACGTCATCACCCCCGGCGGTTCGATCACCGCCCATCTGCGGGTGTGGAACGAGAGCCGGATCGTCGACGCCTACCGGCTGCGGCTGCTCGGGCCGCCCGCCGGCTGGCCCGACATCGACGCGCAACTGGGCAGGCTGCCCGTCTACCCCGGCAACCACGAGAAGATCAACATTCCGCTGACGCTGCCGCGTGACAGCGAACTCGCCCCCGGCAGACTGACGTTCGCGGTACGGGTCGCCTCCGTGGAGGACCCGGCGGCCGTGGCCGTGCCCGAAGCCGTCATCAACGTGGGCGAGTTCCACGACCTGGCGGTCGAAACGGTGCGCTCGCGGGTGGGCGGGGCCCTGTGGAGCAGCAACCTGATCGTGCTGGAGAACACCGGCAACACCACGACGGCCGTACGGCTGCGCGTGGCGCCGGAAGCCGACGACGCGCTCGTACGGCCGAAACTGCGGCGGGCCCGGCTGACCCTCGAACCGGGCGAACAGGCCCGGATCAGCATCATGACGCGCGTGACGAACCCGAAGTTCACGGGCGCGGCGACCCCCTGGAAGATCGGGGTCACCGCCGGCTGGGACGACGGGCAGGAACGCACCGTCTCCTACGTCCACCGGCAGCACCCGCTCGTCCCCAAGCCCGTGCTGAAGGCGCTCATCGCGGTGACGGCAGTCCTGATCACGCTCGTGACCCTGTGGTTCTCCCCGGTGGGCGGCAAGAAGCCGGAGGCGAAGACCGAGACGGCGAAGGGGCCCACGCAGCAGGAGGAGGTGAAGGAAGCGGAGAAGAAGGCCGAGGACAAGAAGAAGCAGGACGAGGAGAAGAAAAAAAAGGACGAGGAGAAGAAGAAGGAGGACGAGAAGAAGGCGGAGGCCGAGAAGGGCGCCCTGGAGAAGAAGCCGTTCCAGAAGTCGCTCGCCCTGGACACGAAGAAGAACAAGTCCAGTGACTCCTACACGGTGGCAAAGGGCTACCGGCTGGCGATCAAGACAGTGAAGATGAGCGCCTCCGGACCGGACAACGCCACGGTCTTCCTCAAGGCCGGCAGCGAGCAGTTGCAGAGCACGAACGTCAAGAACATCAAGGACTACACGCCGGCGGCGCCGCGCTCCCTCAAGGAGGGCCAAAAGCTGACCGTGCAGGTGGACTGCCCTGTCAACGCCCCCAACCCGAACCCTTCCCCCTCCGGCTCGCCCTCCGCTCCCCCTGCGGCGACCTGCAACGTCACAGCGGAGGTCGTCGGCGACCTGATCCCGCTGAAGGGCCCGAACGCCGAGCCGGAAACGCCCCCGGCCTCCTCCTGACCACACCCCCGTTCCACCATCGGAGTCCGAAAGTTGAGCATCGTCCAGCACGTAGACAGCACCCTTGAAAAGGAGTTGCGGCGCGGCCCCCTGAGCGGCGTGAACGCCGAAGTCGCCTTCGAGACGCCGAACTCCGACTGGGCCGCGCGGCGCTCGGGCCTGTGCGTCAACCTCTTCCTCCACAGCGTCGAGGAGGACCTCACCCAGCGGCAGACCGGCGACTCCAGCGTCATCGACGAACACGGCGTCGTCGTCGCCTACCACCGCCCCACCCGCTGGTTCAAGCTCGGCTACGCCCTCACGGTCTGGGCCCAGAACCCGCGCGACGAACACAGCCTCCTCGGCACGCTGCTGGAGTGGTCCGTCACCACGGAGAAACTCGCCCCCTACCGCGACGCGACGGCCGGCCCCCTGATCCTCAAACTCCGCGAGACCCCGGAGGGGGCGGAACCCCTCTCCGCCAAACTCTGGTCGAGCCTGGGCACTCCGCCCCGCCCCGTCCTGGACCTGCTGGTGACCGTTCCCGTCGTCGGCACGTCCACGACGGTGGAAACCGAGCCGATCAAGGGCGTCACCCTGCGGGCGGGGCGACTGGACCCGCCGATCGTGGCGGAGGAGCCGCCGGCCCGTCCGCCGCGGCCGCGCGGGACGCGGCGGCCGCGGCGGAATGTCGAGGAGATCGGCTGATGCGCCCGCACCTTCCTGGAGACAGATGATGTTCTCGCGCAAGCCGAGCCGCCAGGCACGCCCGGCCGTATCGGCACCGGTCCAGCATCGCCATCTGCTCGACGAGGAGGCGGAGCGCAAGGACACCTGGCACCGGCAGAGCCTCCTGCAACTCAGCCATCCTCATCTGACCGCACTGCAGTTGTGGGCACTGGGCAAAGCGACATTCGCCCATGCGCTGGACCGATCGGAGCTGGAGAAGGACGGCAATGTCGTCACCCAACGGAACATCGGGATCGAGCTGGAGGAGCAGCGCTGGAGAGTGACCGACGCGAGCGGGGCGAAAGTCCCCACGAAGACGGTCATCATCAAGCGCCCGCACTTCGAACTCCAGGCGGAGAGCTCGGGCGACACCGTGTCCGTCCTGGAGATGGTCACCGACTCGCCGGGGGTCACCCGGGCCGAGGAATGGCTGGCTATGAAGCGCGAAATGTGCGCTCTGATTGACGAGTTGAAGGCATCGGCGGGCAGCAAGAAGCGTGCGGTCAAGTCCGGCAAGCTCGTCGGCGGGGCCCCGGGGTATCTCATCCACCCGCCACAGCTTCCGGGAAAGGCAGCGGCCTGGAACCCCTTCCTCCAGGTCACTGCCGGGATTCCGCTGGCTGCCATCCCCCGACTGCTGCGCACCCTCAACGACGACCGACTGGCCACGGTCGTGCCGCCCGGCGTCCATGCCGAGGAGAAGCTGGCACGTCACCTCGCCCCAGTGTTCAGCAGGGACGGCCAGCCCTCAGCCGAACTCACAGGGCTGGCCGCCCTACTGGCCGCCATGCTGACCGAAGGAGCCTCACGCGGCTGCTCCAGCATCCCCTTCCTCAAGGGTGCGTTCGCCGTGATGCCGCGCACTGCCCTCCCGCACATGTTCATGCTGCTGCCCGCGGCGGACCGTGAGCTGCTGGCGCCGAACCCCGACGCATGGGTCGAGGCACTGGCCCGGATCAGCGGACGGTCTCCCGATGAGCCGGTCGTCTCCCCGTCGCTGGCCGCCCCGGGGACGACGCTGCCCGTCGCGCGGCTGACCACCAGCGTTGACACGTGGCTGCGCGCCATGCTTCCGCGCGTCACGGACCAAGGACTGTCCGCCGGTGTCGACCTCCTGACGGTCGAAGGAAAGCTGGCGGGTCTCTCCGACGACAGCGCCCGCGGCCGGGCGGCGGCTCTCTCCCGCGATGTCTCCGTGCAGTCCCCTTCGGACAACGCGTTCTCGCCCGTCTCGGTCCCCCAAGAGCCCGAACAGCTCCAGGAGTTGCTGAACCAGCTCCACAGGCTGCACGACGCGGGCTCGCTGGGCGGGCTCGGCGCCGTGCACGACACGGTGAAGTACTCCGGTGGCCACTCGCTGCCGGCCGCGGTGCTGGAGATTCGCCGCCCTGCCGAGAAGTCCTGGGCGCAGTACATGGACAGCTACCTCGACCGTGTCTACCAGGCAGTCGGTGACAGTCTGGCCGCGGTGGGCGGTTCGGGAAGGTGAACCGGCACATGCGATAGGGCGGGGCCGGACTCCCGGCCCCGCCCTACCACATCCACTCGGATTCAGGCCCGTGCGCGCACCGCCGCATTCACCCGAGCCCCCAACTCCAGCACCGCACTCCGCAAACCGTCCTTGCCCGTGATGCCGAGCGTACGGCCGTAGACCCCCGTCGCGATCTCGGACTTGTCCTCGGCGGAAGCCGCCGCGTACCACTCGTGGCTGCCCCGCATCGACAGCAGCGTGCCGTCGGCGGAGCTGATCTCCTCCAACTGGGTGAGGAGGGCGAGCTGTTCATCCGGCAGTGAGGCGCCGGTGGCGTCCAGGGCGCGGCGGGCGGCGGCCATCATGCGCTGGAGGTACTTGGCGCTGCGGTAGAACGCCTCGCCGGCGTCACCGTAGTGCTTCAAGTCCTTGAGCAGGTCGCCGAGTTGTTCGTTGAAGGACTGCAGGTAGTGCGCGCCGGTGACCTTCACGTCGCTCTTGGCCTGTTTGCCGACGACGTCGAGGACGGCGCCCTGCGAGTGGTAGGCCTCCATGGCGTGCCACAGGGAGTAGCTGGTCGCGGCCCGGATATCCAGGGCGAGGGCGTCGGAGGGTGCTTTCTCGTAGCGTTTCTGGGCGGCGCTGAGGCGCGCGGCGTGTTCGGCGTAGATGAGGTTGCGGGCGCGGACGACGGCGTCGGGACGGGAGTGTTCGAGTTCCTCGATGTAGGCCTCGTCGGTCGTTCCGGGCCGTACGTGCGCGGTCTCCTCGCGCAGCCGCCCGGCGAGTTCGGCCGTGGCGCGGCGGTGGACGGTGTCGGCGGCGCGGTGGCGGCGCAGGGTGTCGGCGCGCGCGCTGTCCGGTACGAGGGCCGCCAGCTGCTCCACGTACGCCTGCCATTCGGCGGCGTCCATGTACTTGCGGAGTTTGGTGAGGGCCGCGATGTCCTGGTCGACCTGGGCGAGGGCCCGGGCCACGGGGTCGCGTGGTTCGACGATGCCGGTGTCGGGCTGTTCGGGGCTGAGTTTGCGGCCGCCGTCCGCCTCCCAGGTGCCGTCCTCCTTCTGTTTCCAGGAGCGGGCCCGGCGCGCGTCCCCCTTCACCGGCGTCAGCAGTTCGCTGTCGTTCCAGAGCAGTCCGGGGGTGCCGGGGGCGTAGGGGAAGGCGAAGTTGCCGCGTTCGGGCATGAAGTCCTTGACGTAGAGGTTCACGTCGAAGACGGTGGCCGATTCCTTGCCCCACTCGCGGCGGAAGGACTCGTTGAACTCCGCGACCGCCTGCGCGGCGCCGGGACCGCTGACGGTGATGTCGTAGTCGGAGGTGGGGTTGGCGCTGCCGACGGAGCGGATCCGCAACTGCGGGTATACGGCGCGCAGTTGGAGGAGCTTGGCGTCGATGTAGACCTTGCGGTAGTGGAACAGGCTCCACATGCGGTCGGGCGCCTGGCCGGAGCCGCCGTAGCGCTCCTTCGCCGTCACCCAGTCGTTGTCGGCGGCTTCGAGCAGTCGGCGTGCCTGCTCGAAGGGGGTGCCGGTGGCGGCGGCCGGGTCCAGTCCGGGCGCCATCGTGCCGGGTGGGCGCACGGCCGGCTGCTGAGCAGAGAGGCGGCGCGCGGCGGCGGTCCGGAGCGGTGCTTCGGGGCGTGTCTCGGTCATCGTCGGGTCACCTGCGGGTACGCGGAGGGGCGGTCGGGTCGGTGAGGGCGATCCGGGTCGGTCGGGTCAGCCGGGTCGGTCGGGGCGATCGGGCCAATCGGGTCGGTCGGGTCGATCGGGTCGATCGGGGCGGTCGGGGCGGTCGGGGCGCCTCGGGCTGCGTAACGCCGTGAACGCCTAGACCTCCGCCCGCGTGAAGAGGCGCCCCAGCTTCCCGTACTCCGTCTCGACCCCTCGCAGCAGATCCTCGCCGGTCAGCGGGCGCTCCGCGGCGACGGCCGCGAAGACGGCGCTCTCGACGCAGGCCCGGATGCTGCCGCCGGCCAGGTCGTACGCCTCGGCGATGGTCTCGATGGGCAGGCCTTCGGCGGCCTCGCCGAGGAGGGAGCGCCACAGGACGGCGCGGACCTCGGGGCCGGGGCTCTCGAAGTGGACGACTTCGTCGAAGCGGCGGGTGAAGGCGGTGTCGATGTTGGCGCGGAGGTTGGTGGTGAGGATCGCGAGGCCGTTGAAGGCTTCGAGGCGTTGCAGCAGGTAGCCGCTCTGCATGTTGGCGTGGCGGTCGTTGGAGCCCTTGACCTCGCCCCGCTTGGCGAACATGGAGTCGGCCTCGTCGAAGAGGACGACGGCGTCGAGGGCGTCGGCGGCGGAGAAGATGCGTTCCAGGTTCTTCTCGGTCTCGCCGATGTACTTGGAGACGACGGAGGGCAGGCTGACGACGTACAGGTCGAGGCCGAGTTCCGCGGCCACCGCCTCGGCGGTCATGGTCTTGCCGGTGCCGGATTCGCCGGCGAACAGGGCGGTGGTGCCCTGTCCCCGGCCGCCGCCGCGGCGCAGTCCCCAGTCGCGGAAGACGGCCTCCCGGTGGCGGATGCGGGCGACGAGCATGTCGAGGCGGGTGCGCACTTGCTCGGGCAGGACGAGGTCCTGCCAGCCGACGGCGGGGGTGATGTGCCGGGCGAGGGCGCCGAGTTCGGCGGCGGAGCGCAGCCGGGCGGCGGTGTGGACCTCGTCGGGTGCGGGGGTGGTGGCGTTGAGGGCGGCGGCGCGGTGGACGCGTTCGGCGGCCGCCGAGGCGGCGGCGCCGAGCCGGTGGCGGGGGCCGCGGGCGTCGGCGGGGCGCAGGTCGGTCTCCGCGGGCAGGAGGGTGTCCCACTCGTACGCGGCCCAGGCTTCGCTGCCGTACAGCAGGAGCGGCAGCGGTGCTTCGTCGAGGACGGCGACGACGCGCTTGAGCAGTTCGGCGCGGTCGGGTGCGGCGGTGCCGGGCGGGGGCAGGGGGACGAGGACGGCGGCGCCGAGCAGCCGGGCCTCCAGGGCGGTGCGTTCGGCCAGCCGGTCGGGGGTGTCCTCGCCGAGGGCGAGTGCGTCGGGTTCGAGGAGCAGGGGTGTGCGTCCGAGGAGGGCGAGCGCGGCGCGGGCGGCGGGCAGGGCCTCGCCGCCGATGCCCTGCCGCAGGTAGCGGGTACGGTGCGGGTCGTCGGCGACGGCCACCGCCAACTCCCGTGCCTGCTCGTGGTGGTGGCCGTGCGCGTCCTCGGGGTGCTCCGGCAGTACCCGCAGCCAGCGGCTGCCGGCGGTCTGCGCGGTGTCACGACCGGCGTCACGGCTGGCGTCACGGCTGGCGTCGCGGCCGGTGTCGCGGCCGACGAGGAAGTCCAGCAGCCGGTCGGGGACGTTCAGCACGCGCTCGGGGAAGGCCGCCTCGGGGACGCCGTAGGTGACCAGGCCATCGGCCAGCAGGCGCGATCCTTCGCGCAGCAGGCCGTCGGCGATGGCGTCGGGGACGGAGATGCCGTGCACGGACAGGGCGACGGACACGGTGGGCCGGGAGGTGGGCAGCCCGCTCAGGAAGCGGAAGGCGGTGCCGCAGATCGGGTTGATCTCGGGCAGCAGGCAGGTGATCAGCAGGTCCGTCTCGCGTTCGGAGAGCGCGAACTCCCCGGCCAGGGCGGCGAGTCGGTCCCCGTCCGCGGCCAGCTCCGCCAGCCGCTCCGGCTCGGGCCACGGGTACGGGTCGGCGGGGAACGTCTCGGGGTCCGTCTCCGCCTCGTGCGCGTCACCGCCTTCGTGCCGCAGGTAGAGGCGGCGCAGCCGCTCCTCCGCCACCGTGAGTCGTTCCTCGAACAGGCTCTGGGTCATGGGAAAGCGGTGTCCTCCGACGGTCCGGGCACGTGGGCACTTCCCGCCGAGGCTAGACGCGGCCCGGGCAGCGGTCTGTCGACTCCGGTGGATGGTGCGGGGCCGAAAGTTGATCGCCGCGGGAGCGGGCGGACGGCAGGCGGACGGCGGGCGGAGGGGCGCGCGTCGTCCCGCGCGGTGGCGCGGGGACTGCTCCCACGCGCCGTGCGAGGCGGGCATACCGCACGGCGCCGGGGAAAGCATGGAGAGCGTCGCTCGGACGGCGCGTCCGCTGTCCGCGCACCGGGCCCGTGGAGGACAGATGAGGCCAAGCGCTGTGACGCCCGTCCCCCTGGCCCAGGGTTCCTTACCGGTCCTCGGGCACGGGCTGTCCCTGCTCCGTGACCCGCTGGGGTTCGTGTCCGCCCTTCCCGCCCACGGCGATCTGGTACGGATCCGCGTGGGATCGCGAGAGGTCGTCGTGGTGTGCCACCCCGCCCTGACACGTCACGTGCTGCTGGACGACCGCGTCTACGACAAGGGCGGGCCGATGTTCGACAGGCTCCGCGAAGTCGCGGGCAACGGACTGGCGACGTGCCCGTACGCTCTGCACCGGCGTCAACGACGGCTGTGCCAGCCCGCGTTCGCGCCGGGGCGGCTCCCGGGCTACGGCGCGGTGATCGCCGCCAGGGCGCGGGCAGCGGTCGGCTCCTGGCACGACGGCCAGATCATCGATGTGAACCGCGAGATGATGGCCCTGACCCTGCGGATCACGGTGGAGGCGATGTTCGCCACGGGATTCGCACCGGAGGCGGTGGAGCGCGTGCTCGACGACACCGTCACGTACTTCCGGGGCGTCCTGCGGCGGATGATCACGCCTGCGTTCGCCGACCGGATACCGACTCCGGCGAACCGGCGGTACCACCGGGCGCGTGCCCGGCTGCGCCGCGCGGTCGGCGACATCATCGTGGCCCGCAGCGCCGGCGGTGCCGACGGTGCCGACGGTGCCGACCACGGGGATCTCCTGTCGTCCCTGTTGAGCGCAGTGGACCCGGACAGCTGTGACGGCCACCCGGTGCTGAGCGAGGCGGAACTGACCGATGAGGTCCTGACGTTCCTCCTCGCCGGGACGGAGACGACGTCCAGCACGCTCGCGTGGGCACTCCATCTGCTGTCCGGGGACCCGGAGACCGACGACGAGCTCCACGCGGAGGCCGGCAGGGTGTGGGCCGGTTCGTCCGTTGCCTTCTCCTGTCTGCCGTCGCTGGAGACCGCCACCCGTGTGGTCTGCGAGACCCTGCGCCTGTATCCGCCCGCGTGGCTGTTCACCCGCGTCGTGACGGCGGACACCGAGCTCGGCGGGGTGCCGCTCACGGCGGGCACCACGGTCGCCGTCAGCCCGTACCTGATCCACCGTCGTCCGGACCTGTACAAGAACGCGGACGCTTTCGACCCGGGAAGGTGGTGTGCCGCGCCTCCCGACCGTACGTCCTACCTTCCCTTCGGCGCGGGCGCGCGCAAGTGCATCGGCGACCGGCTGGGCATGGCGGCGAGTGTCCTGATCCTGGCCGCCGTCGCCGCCCGCTGGCGGCTGGTCCCCCTCGGCGACGAGCCCGTACGCCCGGCGGTCAAGGCCTCGTTGGGGCCCCGGAACCTGTGGATGCGGGTCGTCGCCCGCGAGCCGGCGGACAGCGGTGCGGTGCGTCAGCCGTGATCCTCGGGCGTCCATGCGGCGTACTGCGGGGCCGTGAGATGCCACCTGATGACCCCTGACACATTGGATCGCAGCATCTCGGTGAAGGGTGCCACGGCGCTCTGTTCACCGGTGGGGAAGCCGACGGCCGACTCCCGGAGCAGCGTCGCGAAGTGTTCCAGGGTCCGGACCTGCTCGTTGCACATGCCGATGACGGTGGAGACCGCCTCGTGGAGGGTCGCCCCGTGCTGTCGCTGGACGATGAGGACAGCGTTCCCGTTGAGGTTCTCCAGGACGGACTCCTTCGCGTACCCCAGGATGTCGTTGACCAAGGCGTTGTGCAGAATGGCCGCCCGGACGGCACCCGCCGCGCACGCGTGCCGGAGAAAACGCGCCCGCGCGTGCACCCCTTGACTCATCAGCGCGAGGAGTACATGGGGCAGCGATCCGTAACTGTCCGGGCGCAGCCAGAGATAGGGCGTCAGCCCGGTGACCCGGCCGAGGGTGTTCTGTGTGGTTTCGAGGACGGACGCTTCCACGGTACGGGCGAACGCGTCGCCGAACTCCTGGCGCCATTCCGTTCCGTGCCGTCGCTCGGTCTCCTCCAGCAGTTCCGCAGTGCAGGTGACGGCTGCTGCCCAGGCTTTCGGCGTCAGCAGCCCGGTTCCGGGGCCGGTGCGGAACAGCCGGGCCAGTTGTTCTCCCAGTTTCCAGGTGCTCTCGTCCTGGCCGGGGCACGCTGTGACGGACTGGTCGAGGATCCATTCCAGAACGAGCCCCAGCCCGAGCCAGCGGTCCATGAGCCACTGTGTTTCCCGTTCCAGCACGTCGGGAAAGTTCAACGCCCGCCATTCGGTGAGCCGGTAGGCGGCGAAGACAACCGGCAGCCTGTTCCGCTGCTCGTCCGTGAGCGGGCCCGCCAAGCCGGTGTCCACGATCCAGGACACCAGCCGCTCCTCGGCGCGGGGATCACCGCTCGCCCGCCGCACCGGGAAGGGACACCACAGCTCCACGGACCGCTTGAGGATGTAGGCGCGGAGTCCGGCAGGATCGTCAACGGTCATCAGGGCACCCCCACGGAATCACACGATGATGGCGTGTCAGCGGCCGAAGCGGCGTCGGCGGCCCGCGTACCACTCCAGGGCCCTCACGAAGTCGTTCCTGGTGAAGTCGGGCCAGGTGGTCCACGTGAAGTACAGCTCCGCGTGAGCGGTCTGCCACGGCATGAATCCGGACAGACGCTGCTCTCCCGACGTGCGGATGACGAGCTCGGGATCGGGCTGCCCCGCAGTGGACAAGTACCGGCTCACCAGGCGCTCCGTGGCAGCGGCTTCGCCCGGTCCCGTACTCAGCAGGCCGTGCCGAGCCATGGCCTGCACCGCCTGCACGATGTCGTGCCTGCCGCAATAGGCGAGAGCGACGTTCAGCGTCGTCCCCTCTCCCCCGGCGGCCTCTTTCATGATGCGGTCGAGCTGTGCTTTGTAGCCGACGGGCAACTGGTCGGTGTCTCCTATGATTCTGACGGGGAAGCGGCGAGAGGCGGAGATGGCCCACAAGCCGGCGCACACCGCTTCGAGAACGGCGGAGACTTCGCCCGGACAACGCCCGAGATTGTCCTGCGAGAGAGCCCACACCGTGGCGTATCGCACCCCAGCCGCATCGCACCATCCCAGCAACTGCTGTACGCGCAGGGCGCCGAGCCGGTATGCCTCGATCAGTGGCCGTCCGTGGACAGCCGCCCAGCGCCGGTTGCCGTCGAGAATGACAGCGACGTGCCTCGGCACCGAAATATCCGCCGATAACCCCGCGTTCTCAGGACCGTTGACCGAATCGCGCAGCACTGACTTCCCTGACATATGCCCCCTCTTTATGCCGCATCAGAAGTGCGCATCGGCGTGTCCCTAAAGTTCCCCGGTCCCGGACGGCTGACACGCGGATAATCCGTAGATTCCCTACGTATTAGCCCGGTTGCCCGGGAGGGGCCCCTTCCGCCCCGGCAACGGACCCGCAAGCCGCTGTCTGTCGGCCCAAGTGGACTGTGCGCCGCCGAAAGTTGACGGTGCCCGGCCACAATCGGTCCTCGGGGCTCTGGCGTCCCGCCGAACTCCTGTGGAGCCTGGGAACCCATGAGCCGCTTCATGATCACGTGACGGACAGCCGGCTGGGAGGAGTTGTACGTCGTGTACGAACCCGCGCAAGAGAAGCTGAAGGCTTCACACGTGTCCCGACGACCGAGCACCACGCGAGGATCGTCTCCGCCGGGGGCACCAGGGGGCAGCACCGCTCATTCCCCGCATCCGCTCCCCCACGCGCGAAGCAGTGCATGGGAGCGCCGACTGGTACGGAACATCCGCAGGAAAGGAGGAAAGAAGGCCTACGACCACATGTACCGTGACGGCGTGCTGTGGCAGGCGAAGGATCCTCACGAAAGCCTGAACGTGGACGAATTGTCCTCGGCCAACATCAAAAGGCTCCGGAGTGCACTCCACCCCCTCCGGAAGGAGGAGCAGGACTTCTACCGGGAATTCCTGGCGGCGAAGTTCTTCGCCACCCACACCACCGGCGGTCCGGTACTGGACGAAGAGAAGCATCTGCTCAACCTGTTCTCGCGGCAGAAGCTGATCGAGCGGGGGGTGAAGTTCAATACCGCGAACTCCCCCCAGGAAGACATCGAGTTGCTGGGCAACGACGACTGCGTCTTCTTCTCGCTGGAGGTCGGCGAGGTGCCCAAGAAGCCCAGCAGCAGGTTCGGTGGACGCACTTTCCGCTTCGATTTCGCTCGCCCGGAGTTCACGGACACCGGGTGGATGAGCCTGGTGGAGATGCGGTTCGCCAGCACTCCGAAACTCCAGGGTCACATACCGGGCCTCCCTCAGGAGGACCACCAGGCCGTGAGCAGGCAGGAGCTCGACCGCTTCGGCATGGTGTTCTCCGGCGGGGACATGATCCGCGGCCTTGGGCTGTCCATCCTGGAGCGCATCCGCGGCATGTCGGACGAGGCGCAGGACACCCTGCTGAACATGCGCGACGAAACGGGCCTGAACAAGCTGGTGAACGGCTTGTTCCGCCCGGAGATCAAGGTGCCCCGGCACTTCTTCTCGACGAACTTCACGCAGGCAGCGGTGAAGAAGGACGACAAGGGGTTCTGATCGCGGGCCCGCAGCGAGGCGCCCCTGCCGTGGAGCAGGGGCGCCTCCCTCCGGTCAAGTGCCCTTGAGCGCAAGGGCTACTTGCCGACCGTCCACTCCTTCGTGTACTGGGCGACGGCCTTGGAGAAGTCGTACTTCTCCTGCTTGGCGCCGCTGCACGCGTTGTCGAACTGCACGGCGCCGTTCTTGCACTGCTGGTCGCGGCCGACGGACCACATCGAGAGCATGCCGATGTTCTTGTCGGCGGCGAACTTCTCGATCTTCTTCATGTCGGCGACGGACACGACGCCCTTGTCGCCGACGCCCTGCCCGCCGTCGCCGTTGTTCTTGCCGATGTTGGGCGTGATGCCGACCATGCGCCACAGCTCGGCGTCGGACTTGTTCGGGAAGAAGTCCTTGAGCTGCTGGTGCAGGTGTTCCCCGGCCATGATGACGGCGTCGCCGTACTTGCCCATGTCGGGGACGGACTGGCCCATCATCATGGCCATCACGTTGACCACGTCGGGCCGCGCGCCGGCGTCGGTGAAGGACTTGAGCACGTTCTTGCCGTCCTGGACCAGGCCGGTGGCCAGGCTCGGGAGCGTGAGGGAGACGTGCAGGGCCTTGCCGCTCTTCTTCGCGTTGTCCTGGAGGATCTTCACAGCCTCGGCGCGCCGCTTGTTGGCGGCGGTGTTGGTCTGGACGGAGCCCTCGACATCGAAGTCGATCTTGTTGATGTTGTAGCGGTCGATGATGCCCTGGTAGGTCTTCGCCAGTTCCTGGGCGGACTTGTGGTCGACCGCGAGCTCGTGGCCGTTCTCACCGCCGAAGGAGATGGCGACGTCGCCGCCGGCCTTGCGCAGGTCGGCGATCTGTTGGGCCATATGCTGGGCCGGGGTGAGGGCGTCGCTGCCCCAGCGCGGCAGGCCCTTGCCCTGGGTGTCGCCGACGACGAAGCCGAGGACGAACTGCTTGATGCCGGTGTCCTTGGAGATCTGCGCGAGGTCGGGCGTCGGGTAGGCGGCCGCGTCGATGAAGGGGGTGGCGCCGCGCCAGGCGGCGGCGGGCTTGCCCGCGTCGACCGGGGGACGGCCGTCGGGGCCGGGCTGGGTGGTGGCGACGGAGACCTTCGCGGAGGCGCCGGCCTTCAGCGGGGCCTTGCCCGTCAGCAGCAGGCGCTTGAGCTCCTTCTGCACCGTGGCCGAGGCGTCGCCCCAGGAGTCGCCGGGCTGGAGCCAGGCTTCGAGGCCGTAGGCGGCGGACCAGGAGGCCAGGTCCTTGGTACCGGTGTTGGTGATGGTGAAGTCGAGCTGGCCGGAGGTGCCCCAGTCCTTGAACTCGGCGCTCATCTTCAGGGACTTGTCGGAGACCCAGGTCTCACCGGGCTTCAGCTCACCGCCGGGCTGGGGGGTGGGCGGCTTCGACGGGTCCGGCGTCGGCGGCTTGGAGGGGTCCGGGGTCGGCGGCTTGCTCGGGTCCGGGCTGGGCGTGGGCGTGCTGCCGCCCTCCTTCCAGGAGGCGCCCTGCACGTCGACGGGCTTGCCGTCGAGCTTGAAGTTGGTCAGCTCGTACGAGGTCTGCTTGCCCGCCAGGTCCACGCCGAAGTTGAACTCGCCGCCCTGGTAGGTGTCCGGGGTGACCGTGACGTGCTTGCCGGAGACCGTGGTCCTGCCCTGGTAGATCTGCGGGACGGCCCCGTCCTTGACGTCGAACTCCAGCTTCCAGCCGGGCTTGGCGCCGGGGATGGTGACGCTGCCGGTGAGCCACCACTGGTTGCCGGACAGCTTGACCTTCACCGCCTGGGCGGAGGAGGACGAGGAGTTGGTGAGGGCGTCGGTGGCGAAGACCGTGGCGGGGACCAGGAGCCCGCAGGTGACCACGCCGGTGGCGACGGCTATGGCCGTGCGCTTGCGCATCTGCATGTGCTGGTGTCGCTTTCGGGTGTGAGGGGTTGGGGGTGGTGCGGTTGGGGGTGGTGCAGTTGGGTGGGTGTGGTAGTTGGGTGGGTGCGCCCGCGCCCGTACGAGCCGCCGGTACGCAGCGGATCAGTGACGGCGGGACGCGCGCCGGCGCAGGGCCGCCACGCTCACGCAGGCGGCGCCGATCGCGGTGACCGCGAGGGCGACCGGTACGAGCGCGGTGCTCTGCCCGCCGCCGGTGGAGGCGAGTTCGCCCTCCACGCGGTCGCCGCCGGCGGCGTGTGCAGGGGAGCCGGACGGGGTCCTCCCGGAGGGCGCCTCGGAGGGCTTGTTCCCCGAGGGCGCGGCCGAGGAGGTGGACGAGGAGCCGGAGGGCGCCTGGGGCTTCCCGCTCTGTCCGGACCCGGAAGCAGGCGCCGACGGGGCCGGCTTGCCGGGTGTCTCGGGCTGCTCCGGAGCGGGCGCGGCCGAACCGCCGCCCCCGCCGCCGGGCAGGCAGCCGGAGAAGGGCATCTGGTGCGTCTCCGCGCCGGGCACGGACGTCAACTCCTTGGCGATGACAGCGCCGTTGACGTGGCCGGGCCCCGTCGGACGGCTGCCGCTGCCGCCCTTGTCGCCCTTCTCGCCGAGCTTGACGGCCGCGTCGGGGGCGAGGATCGTGCCGGGCCAGGACGCCTCGTTCTTCTTCAGGGACGTGGCCTGCGGGAAGTTCCACAGCAGCTTGGAGCGGACCTCCTTGAACTTCGCCGAGCCGGCCCCGTAGTCGTCGAGGACGAACTTCTGCGTCTGCGGGTCCCAGATCTCCACGCCGTACAGGGAGGCCGCGCCCATGTCGTAGGCGCTGCCGAGCACGTTGACCAGGGTCGTGGAGCCGGAGGGCACCTTGAGGGAGATGCGGGAGGCCTTCTGCAGGTCGGCGGCCTGGACGGTGAAGACGTTGAGCTGCTCGTCCTTGCCGGTCAGCAGCACGGCCTTGCCGCCCTCGGGCCGGGTCAACGTGCCGTTGGCCTGCTGGGCGGCCCAGTTCTTGGAGGAGGCGCGCAGCGCGGTGAACTCCTTGCGGAAGTCGACCGGCGAGGGCCCCTTCGCGTGCGGGCCGTCGACCGCGAAGCCGCCGGGGCGGCTGGCGTCCTTCAGCTCGCCGTAGACACCGGCGCCCTGGGATATCACGACCTGATTGGCGGTCAGCTTCCCGTCGACGACGAGGGACTTGCCGCCGGGCAGGGCCGCCAGGTCCTTGCCGGAGAGCTTGCTGCCGACGGAGAAGCCCTGGCCGCTGCCGCTGTCGCCGAGCCGGGCGTCGCCGCCGACGGCCACCGCGCCCTCGGTGTCGGCGTAGCGGGTGGCGTCGCCCTCCACGAACTCGGCGTACTTTCCCGCCTCGCCGAGGGAGTTGCCGCCGCACCCCGGTGCCGCTGCCGCCGGGGTGACGGGTACCAGGGCGAGTGAGGCGACGGTACCGGCGGTGGCGAGGACGGCGGACGTACGCATACGGCAACTCCCGGTCGAGCAGGGCGAGTAGGGGTGTGGGGTGGTGACGGGAATGACCTTTCACCACCCTTGATCACGGCGTCAATCCTCCCGATTCCACCAAATTGGACATTAGGCTTTTAAATTCCTTAAGCGGACCTTAGGGAGTGAGGTACCTCACTCGGTGGGCTGCCGGCGGATCGACCGATGGGCGACCGCGGATCATCCTTCGGCGACCCGGCCGTCCGTCCGGGCCCGGTCAACGCGGACCCGGCAGCACTGACCGGTCGTCAGCGCGGCCCCGGCAGCCGCAGACCCGCGTCGTGGCCCATCCAGCTCCACGGGCCGCGCCGCGCCTCGTCCCCGCGGACGGGCGTGAGGTGGACCACCACCTCAGGGCCACTCCGCTTCACCCCGGCCACGCGGAAGAACGCGCGGTCGGGCACGACCGCTTCGCCCTCGCCGGTGCTCGACTCGTTCAGGGCCGTCTGCAGCCGGCGGCCGGGCGGGCTGTCGAACACGTAGAGCACCTTCACCTCGGTGGCGCCTCCATGGCCCGCGCGGTGGGTGAAGAAGTCCCTGGCCTTCGCCTCCTTCGAGGAGACCGAGGTGGGGGCCTGCGTGCGCAGCACGTCCCCCTGCCGGTGGCCGAAGCCGGAGAGGACTTCGGCGCGGTAGAAGGTCCCGGGCAGCTGCGACGCCGCCTTGAACTCGGCGCGGAAGTAGTTGGCGGCCTCCTCCTTGGGCATGCCCAGGATCTGCGCGAAGACCGGCATCATGGCCTGTACGTCGGCGTCGCGCCCCTGCCCTTCGAGGGTCTTGCGCAGTTCCCGCACGATGTCCTTCGCCGTGGGGACGTGCGGCAGCTCCTGTTCCGGGGCGCGGTTGCACAGCCGGAACAGCCGGGCGACATGGGCGCAGCCCACCTCGGTCCCGTAGAACCAGGCGGGCGCCTGCTCCAGCACACGCCGGGCGTGCTCCTGTTGCCGCTCCTTCCAGGCGGCCAGGCGCCGCTGGTCCGCGGCGCGCAGCTCCTCCTGCTCGCGCATCGCGTGGTCGAGGAGCTGACGCGCAAGATCCTTGCGGCCCTCGCCGGTGATCCCGTACGCGGCGCAGAAGCCGGCCAGTTTGGCTCCGGGCGTGTTCCCGGAGAAGACTCCGCCGCCACCCTTCTTGAGGTAGTCGCGGACCTTCGCGTCGACGTCGCGCGCCTTGCTGAGCGCCTTGGCCGGGCTCTGCTTTCCGCTGTAGGTCAGTTGCACGCCGGAGTCGGCGATGTTTCTCTTGTACGTGAAGCTGTACACCTGTCACCTAGCGCTGTTCCGTGGGGAGTTGGGGCAGGGGACGCCCCAGTTGATCTCACCCTCGCATGTGCGCCCACGGTGCCGGTTCGGCTTTTCGGCCGACTACCAATGCCGACTACGAATGTTGACAGGGCGACGGTGCCGGTGACAGTGCCGCGTCCGTTATCCGTCCAGGCCGAACGCCGCCCGGGTGTGCGGCCCGTAGATGCCGGACGGGTCGCCCCTCAGGTCGCGGTCGCTCTGCAGCTGCGCGACGCCGCGCCGGGTACGGTCGTCGTAGACGCCGGTGACCTCGACGTAGGTGAACCCCTGCCCGAACAGCCGCCGTTGCAGCGCGCTCACCTGTGCGCCGCGGTCGCCGGGGCGCAGGGTGCCATCGCCCGGCGGCGGGGAGGTGCGGGAGGAGGACTGCGAGGACTGTCCCGTGCCGGGCGAGGACTCTCCGGAGGACGTACGGCCGTCGCCTGCGCCGCTTCCGGGCGTCCGCTGCCGCGCCGCCTGGTCGCTCCCGGGGGACGAACCGCCGGGGGGCGCGCTCCCCGACTCCGATGCGGATCCGTGCGGATGGGTGCCGTCGGACGCGGACGGGCTGCCTTGGGACGACGGCGAGCCGCCGGACGGGGATGCCGTCCCGTCCGTCCCGTCCGTGCCGTCCGTACTGCCGGGCGACTCCGACTCCTGCCCCGGGAGCGCGTCGGGCGCCCCGGCACCGCGTCCGGCGGCTCCGGCCCGGGCTCCGGTGCCCTCGCCGCCGACGAGGTAGAAGACGGCCCCGGCGACGGCCGCGACGCCCACCGCGCTCAGCGGTACGCGCCAGCGGGCCGCGCGGGAACCACGGCGCCGGCTGGAGAGCCGGCGCACGTCCAGGACCACGGTCTCACCGTGCGCGGGCGGTTCCTCGGCGGGAAGGGGCTGCGACTCCTCGCGGGATGCCGGCCTGTCTGTCATCCAACTCACCGCCTCATGTCGGGATATGTACCCTCTCGGCGGTACAGGCTACCCGGACCGGACGGCTCGTCCGTCAGCCCGGTCTCGTTCGCGACGAGCGCGGCCTGCGTACGGTGCTTCAGGCCGAGCCGGGCCAGCAGCCGGGACACGGTCGCCTTGACGCTGCTGTGCGACAGTCGCAGCTCGTGCGCGATGCGCGCGTTGTCCAGCCCGTGGCCGAGCAGCCGCAGCACCTCCCGCTCCGTCGGGCCGAGGAGCGCCGCGCGCCGGTGGGCCACGGTGAACTGCGGTTGCGGGCGGGGCGGTTGGCGGGTGAGCGCGCCGACGAGCCGGGGGGCGGCGAAGGCGCAGCCGTCGGCGAGTACGTGCCCGAGGACGGCGTCCAGCAGTGCGGCGTCCAGCGTCCTGGTGACGAACCCGCACGCGCCGGCGTCCAGCGCGTCGGCCAGCCCCTCGCGGCAGCCTTCCTCGGCGACCAGGACGACCTTGGGCCGGCGGTCCGCCGGCAGTCCGCGCAGTTCCGCCCGCCGGGCCAGCGCGAGCTCCATGACGACGAGTCCGGGCCGGGTCTCCCGCAGCAGCCGCCCCGCCTCCGTGTCTCCCGCCGCCTCACCGACCACGGTGTACCGGCCGAGTCCTTCCAGAACGGTACGCAGGCCGGTACGGAATCCCGGGTCGCCGTCGGCGAGGAGGACGGTGGCCGGGGCCTTGCGTGCGGGGGTGTTCAGGGGGTCCGGGGTGGGCTCCATGGACACACAGGGTGGCGTACGCGTGCTCAATGGGGGCGTAACGGGACCTTAAGGAACCTTAAGCGCCCAGGAGTTCGGCGGATTCCCATCTTTCGGTCGCCGGGATTGTCTTTTGGGTGACACGGCCCGGGTGTGCGGGGGTGATTGGGTGTGGCGTGTCCGTTCTGGTGGCTGTCGGCCACTTCCCGACACGTGTGCTGATGAAAGGGGCTTTTTGTTGTGACTATGGCCAGTCCGGAACGGAAGCCGGTTCCGGGGAGATCCGGGAACGGGAGCGCCTTCTCGCAGCAGCGGAACCAGGCAGGCTCCACCTCCTGTCACAACGGTATCCCCGCCCCGCCACCACCGGGATTCCGTCCGGAGTTCCTGCCGCCGTGGCCCCCGGCCGGCGCCGTGCTGCCCAGTGCCCCGCCCGCGGAGCCCGGCTCCGTAGTGCCCAGTGCCCCGCCCCTGGAGTCCGCCGACGTCAGGGTGAGCCGCGTGGCGGAGCGGCCTGCGCGGCGGTTCAACACGACGGACCCGCTCGCTCCCGACCCGGCGGGGGACGACTGGGAGCCGCCGACACCGGCGTATGCCCTGGTGGACAACTTCAAGAAGGATTCCGACCATTATCGCCAGGAGTGCAAGAAGGGCGTGCTGGTCGAGGGGGTACATCAGCGTAATGCCGTTCTGGTGAACGGCGTCATGTCCGCCAACAAGGACTGTTCACTCCTGGCCTACGATTCGCAGTTCAAGGAGGGGCGGGGGCGCGCGGCGGTGGCCGTGGGCAACATGGAGACCGCCGAATATGTGGCGGTCCTGGTGCCGGGCATGGGAAGTTCACTGGAATCGCTGGCCGAGCTGGTCGGCCACGCGCGGAATCTGCGTGAGGAATGCCTGCGGATCGAGCCGGATGCCAAGGTGGCCGTCGTGGCCTGGGTCGGCTACAAGGCTCCGCAGGGCTTTCTGCAGGCCGCCTTCGAGAAACCGGCCGGAAAGGGCAGTGAACGCCTCCACGAGGATCTCGACACATGGCGTAAGTACTGGCGCAAGAGCGACGCCCGCATCCGTCATGACTTGAAGCCGTACCCTTTGCTGACCGTCAGCGGGCTGAGCTACGGAAGCGTGGTGGCCGGCCACGCGGCCGCGGGCGCCGGTACCGACACCACGGGCAGGCACCACATCAACAATCTCGTCCTCGCCGGCAGCCCCGGCAGCGGTGTCCGCGCCAAGCACCTCCACGTCGACAAGATCTTCACCACCGCCACGGGCACCGACCTCATCAGCAAGCTCGGTATGTTCAGCCAGGCCCCGACGCACAAGAACTACGCGAGCGGCAGCGACGTCACCCGCATGCGGGCCGACTACCAGTGGCGCCCGGAAGCCGGATTGTGGGGCAACCTCAGGAATGCGCACACGAGTTACTACAAGGACGGTACCGAGTCCCTGACCAATATCGCCCGCGTCGTCGTCAACAGACCTGAGGAAGTGTCCCAGGACAGAAAAGACACGGGTGTGCTGGGAGCCCACCGCATCCCGAACCTCGTCAGTGACCGGCCGGCGAAATCCCGAAAGAAGCGGGCAGCGGCCGACACCCCGGCGAGTGAAGAGGACGCGCTGACCGGCCTGTCCGCCAAGGGCGCTGCCGCGGTGCAGAACTTCTTCGCCAAACTGACGCAGGGCGCGGAGTCCCTGGAGCAGCGCGAGACCATCCGCAAGAACTACCTCGACGACACCGCCCGGAAGATCATCAAGGAGGTGAGCGGGGACCGGTCCGCGAAGACCGTGCCGCTGGACGGGGAGTGGACGGCCAAGGTCAGCCTCCCCGTGACGGCCGAGACCCTGGCGATGAACCACGGCGCGACCGAACTCGTGTGGAAGGTGACCACCCGGGAACTGGCGCTCGGCGAGCCGCACCGGAAGAACCCCGAGGTCTGGAAGCGGAGCAGGGTCGACCTCACTCCGCCGCGTGGCCTTCCCCAGTCGATCGTCGACGCGCTCAAGGGCTCCCGGGTCCGCGACGGGATCGCCGCACGGCTGAAGGCCGACGCCGAACAGGCCCTCGACGCAAAGGACTTCAAGAAGAACTTCAAGGAGTTCGCCGGCCCCCGGCTGCGGGGTACAGCAGCCCGTATCTTCGCGACCACACGCGACACCAAAACGCGCATGTTCACCTATGCGTGGCTCACCGGGCGGTTCACGAAAGAGATCCCGTGCAAGGAGACCCTGGTCGAGTTCAACGGCAAGGTGGTTCCCGGGCTGGTCGCCATCGGCCTCATCGACGAGCACCTGCTGATCTCGCTGGAGACCGGTGAGCACCACTTCTGGAAGTGGACCGACTCGGGCAGCTCGTACGAGCCCTTCATCCGCAAGCACCTGTCCCGCTTCGAGAGCGACGCGGCCAAGCCGATCGACTTCGAGCCCGCGAAGACCAGGGTCGGGCAGAAGATCGGGCGACTGAAGATGGTGTCGAGCGACGACACCCCCACCGCGCTGTGGCGGGCGGCCCGGGACCGGGTCCTGTCGGACCTCGACGGCCTGGTCTACACCTCGGCCGAGCACGAGAGCGAGGTCCACAACCGGACCATGCGCGACCTCATGATCGCGCTGGCCCTGGTGACGCTGCCGATCACGATCGGCGCGGGCGGAGGCATCGGATCGGCGGTGGCGCTCGGCGCCGGCGTGGGGTTCGGCCTGGCCGAGGCGCACTACGAGGAGCAGATCGCACAGAACACCGATCGCGGCGACGTCTACCGGCAGGCCATGGCGGACGCCGCGCTGGGCCGGTTCCTCTCCGTGGCGGGAGCCGCCGTCGACGCGGCCTTCATCATGAAGTCCCTCAAGGCCATCAAGCCCAAGCTGGCCCGCCTGCGCGCCAAACCCCGCAAGGGCCCCGCCAAGACCAATTCCGCCCCCGCCCCCGCCCAGCACAACCCGCCGAGGGTCCGCACCGAGCCCCGGCGCCCGAAGGTGGAGCCGAGTCGGCTGACGCCTGACGACCTGGCCCCGGAAACCGATGCGTTGGTCGATGCCGCCAACATCCCGGCGGCGGCGCAGCGGGCACGGGCGCAGGCGAAGGCGAAGGGCCTGTCCGACTTCGATGCCGATGTCGTGGAATCGACCGTGACCGAGCGGCTCAAGCAGATCGCCGACGCCGTCAAGAGCCCGAAAGCCAAGTGCTACGACATCCTCAAACCGGTCAAGGAGCACCTGGAATCGAAGGGTTTCACCAACTTCAAGTACCGGGGCATGGGCATCTGGCAGAGGGGGGACAAGGTCCCGACGACCAACCACTTCGCCGTGGTCGCCGACCGCGGCGGGAAGACGTACGTCGCCGACTTCTCGGCCCACCAGTTCCCCAACATCACCACCCCGATCCTCAGGCCGGAGGCCGAGTGGGCCCGAATCTGGCAGGAAAGCTCCAAGATGAGGCTGATCAAGTACAAGGACTTCAGCAAGATTCCGGAGGCGCAGCACCAGTTCGGCACCCTGACGCCTGGGCCGTTCGACTACATCGACGATGCGACTGTGCTCACGGCGCCCAGCTGGTTCGGGTGAACCTTCGGTTCGGGTGACTCCGTTGTCCCGGGCGCGGGCCCAGCCCCGCGCCCGGGACAACGGCGCCGTCGTTGCCGCTGTACGAGGACTTGAACCACATTGGTTCCAGGAGTATGTCCAGGGCACCTGGGTGACGCTTCATGGCGCCTTCAGCTCCTGCGCCAGTCGTTGCAGGAAGCCTTTCGTTTCGCCCGGCGGGAGTGCGCCTGCCCGCAGGGCATCAAACACGCGGTTGAACAACCTGAGATGACCGTACCCGTCGCTCATGCCCGCTCCACCAGCTTCGTCCACCTGAACGATGGAAGGCAGTGGCTTGCCGTAGTCAATCAGAGAGAAGTTGCTGCTCGACCGGTAAGTGGCGATGGCCATCGGCAGGATTTGTACGGTCACGTTGTCGAGCTTCGCAAGCCGGATGATCTCGTCGTACTGCTCAAGCATCAGTTCCTTGCTTCCCACGACTCGGCGCAATGCGGCCTCACACATGACAACGGTCATCTCCAGTGGACCGTCATCGCGTGTGAGTGCTCTCTTCCACTGCATGCGCAGCTCGGTCGTGCCCTGCACCAGTTCGGCGGTGGTTTGCAGCACCGGCTTCGCCCCCTGCATCAGCTCCCGGGCATAGCGTTCGGTCTGCAACAGGCCGTAGACAACGCTGGGTTGCCATACTCGGACCGATCGAGCCCGTCGCTCCAGTCCGGCGAAGATGGACGTGCCCGAGGGCATGGTGAGCCGGGGCTGCCGCCACCAACCACGGTTGAGGGACTCGCGGTGGATCTCGGCCAGGTACTCGACGTCCTCCTCATCGGTCACGCCGTACCGCCCCAGGAGATCCTTCAGGTCCGAGACCTTCGGCAAGGTCGTGAGTGCGCTCTCCACTCGGTCCAGCTTGCTGGCGGAGAACGTCAACCCGTCAACGGCCCCCTCCAGGGTGAATCCGCTCTTCTCACGCAGGAGTTTGAGTTCCCAGCCGAGCTGCATGCGCCGAAGTGTGGTCCCTGTTGGTGCTGCCACGAGTGCCCCTCCTGAAGCCCCGAGCCTGCCGTGTCGCGGTACGAGTCAAGATTGTGGCACCACCGGCCCACCTCGCGCAGCCGAGAGCCCGGTTCCTCGAATATGCCATTTGACGTGGGGTTTTCAGGAGCCCTTGCACGGCCCGGGCAAGCGCCGGATTCTGATCGCACAGGCGGGCCACAGTCACCCCCGCCGCCATCCCTCCCTCCGCAGGAGCACACCCATGCCCGTATTCCCCGGCACCGCCATGCCCCCGCTCGCCGTGCGCCGCCGTACCGAACCGCTGCCGGCGCCCTCGCACGAGGCCGGGCACGAACACCCGCACCCCCAGCGGGACATGGAGCTCTACTGGGACCTCACGGCGTCGATGCCGCTGCCGGACCAGGGCCCCGAGGAAGCGGACCGGTGACCGATCCCATCGACACCTACGAGGTGGTCCCGGCCGACGGCCCGGACCGCCTCGTCCCACTCGACATCGCCACCATCAAGGCCACCATCGCCGAGGCGACAGCCCTCACCTACCCCGCATCGCTCGCGAGCACGGCCCTCACCCTGTACGGCCACCTCGGCGTCCTGCTGGCGGCTGCCGCCGAGCAGCATCCCGACCTCATCGCCTCGGTCGGCAGACGGCTGACCCACGGCATCCCGGACGCCACCAAACACCCGGAACGCACCCGGCAATGGGTCGAGGAGTCCGCCCGCACCGCCGCGCAGCTCCTCGCACTCGTCACCGCCGACGAGGCAACGGAACTGCGGCACGCGGCTGCCCGGCAGTGAGCAGCTGTTCCCGGAGGTCTCGTACGGCCGACACCGACTCGTGGGGTCGGGCTTCGCGCGCGAGGTCGAGGAAGCGGCGGCGGACGCGGGCGGATTCGACGTGCGAGCCGACGCGGATGGCGCGCAAACCGGTGGCGCAGGCGGCTTCGAGGTCGTCGACGACCAGGAGGGCGCGGGCGGGCGCGATGGCGTCGAAGGCGCTGGAGCGGGCGCGGGCGCAGTCGCGTTCGGCGGCGGCGGTGCTCAACAGTTCCAGGGCGCTGGTGGCGTGCTGGGGTTGGCCACTGGTGCGGGAGAGGAAGAGCAGGACTTCGCCGAGGGTGGAGCTGAGTTCGGCGTGGTCGAGGTAGGCGATGTAGTCGGGCCGGTCCTCGACGGAGTGCTCGTGGAAGATTTCCTGGGCGTGGCGGACGCTGCGCAGGGCCTCTGGGGCCTCGCCCTGCAGGGCTGCGAAGCGGGCGGCCAGGGCGTGGAGGCCGGCGCGCAGGACGGGGTGGGCGTCATTGCGGGTGCCGTACAACGCGAGGGCGATGCAGTCGGAGGCGAGGTCGGGTCGGCCGAGGTAGCCCCAGATCCGGGCGAGGCACTGCAGCAGGTGGGCGGTGAGGTTACGGTCTCCGCTCTCGCGTGCGGCGTGGACGGCCATGGTGAGATAGCGGATGGCTGCGGGCCACTGGGCGACGTCGTGGGACATCCAGCCGACGCAGCCGGCGAGGTCGGCGAGCTCGCGGAAGAGGAGCCGGCCGGTGGCGTCGGTGTAGTGGCCGTCGCGGACGAGGCCGGTGGCCCAGGCCAGTTGGCCGGTGGCGGAGTGCAGGGTGCTGCCGCCGCCGTGGCGGTTGTCCAGCAGGCGGAATGTGCGGGTGTAGTCGGCAATCCGCGCAGCGTCTCCGGCGCCGAGCCGGGACCCGCCCCGATCGGCGCCGGGGAGGGTGTGGGAAGGGGCATAGGCCCATGTGTCCAGCGCAGGCAGGAGCCGTTCGGGCTCGTACGGGATCGCCGGACGCGCCTGCTGCCCGGCGTGTGGACCGGGCTCAGGGCTGGGCTGGGTGCTGTTGAGGAGCTCGGCAGAGGTCATGTGGCCGAGGTCGGCGAGGAGTTCGGCGGGGCCGCGGAAGCGGGTGAGGTCGTCGGGGTCCGCTTCGGCCAGCCCGAGGTCGGCTGCCGTCAGCCGACGGCCGATCTTCGCGGAGAAGACGGCAGCCAGCAGTTCGGGCACGGGCGGGCGCGGCGTCTCGCCGCCCAGCCAACGCCGTACCCGCGAACCATCGGGACGCACCTGCGGGTAGCCGGCGCGCTGTGCTTCCCGGGTGACGGCGGTGGCCAGCCCCTTCTTGGTGAAGTCGGCGATGCGGAACCAGTAGGCGAACGCGCTCTCGCCCGGCTGTGGCTCGTGCTGGGGAACGGCACCGGACGGCATGGCGGCCTCCGCAGGAATGTCTGCGCTGGAACCCTCACCGGCGACAGTAGGGCACCGCAACCCGGCCCGGTAGCGCCCCCGGTGATCCGCTCCCTTTCGCTCCCCCTTCTCCGCCCGCCTGCCGCCAGCCGAAAGCGCCACGCCCACGCCTCCTGCCTCCGCCCATCCGGCCTCGCCCACACTCCAGCATCAGCAAGGCGCGCAGGCCCACCGGGTGCAGCGGGCAGCGCGACCACCGACAGCCCGCCCCGGCTGTGAACGGTCGTGGGCAGCAGGGGAGGACCCCGTGGACATCCCGTACATCGTCGTGGATCAGCTCACCCCGCAGCAGCTGCGAACGTGGAAGACCTACTTCGGCGACGCCGACCGGCCCCGGTACATCGAAGAAGGCATCTGGCGCCGTACCCAGGAGAAGGCCACCGCAGGCCCCTCCGGCTGGAGCGGTGAGAGCGACGCCCGCCGCCGGGTGATCCACTACCGCTACCGGTACGGTCTGGTGCCGACCGCCGCCGCACCCGCGATCGGGCTGAGGGACCTGTACCTCTACCAGTCGGTGTCCGCACCCGCGGCCGAGATCGCGGACCACGAAGCCGTCGTCCAGGCCGCGTTCGCGACCGGCGGCTGGAAGCAGCAGCCCGGCGAGGCCGTTTGGGCGCGCCGCGACCTGCGGTGCCGGATCACCGCGTACCTCGTGCATCCCCAGGACGCGGCCGCGCGCCGCACGCTGCCCGTGGGCTACCGGAGCCTGGACGTGCGCATCACCTCCGCCGACTATGCGCCGCCGCCCGCCGTGCGGCAGCTTCCATGGGACGTCCTCGCCTCCGGCATCCGCGTCAAGGACCAGCCTGGCACGCCGACTTTGGTCCCCGACCTGGGGGGGCTGGCCGATTTCCTGCCGTTCCAGGTGGAGATCGGGTGCGGCACCAGCGTGGAGGCCGGCATCCCGCCGCTGCACCGGCTGCACGAGATCTACCGGGTCACCGACCGGCAGGGCGACGAGCCGCGCGAGCACCGCTTCACCCTCTCCCCGGCCGACGACCCGCTGCTGCCCGAGATCATCGAGCAGCCGGAGGAGAAGGCGGAGCAACTCGTTGAGATGTTCAAGGCATGCTTCCTGGCCGAGCCGACTCCCGCGATACAAGCCCTGAAGGAACTGCAGGACGCCGGGCACCTGGTCGGTCCGGTCATCACGCACAACTTCGATGTCCTCGCCGCGAGGGCCGGGCTGGGGGAGTGCTTCATGCGCCGCTACGACCAGGCCGTACCGGACGTCGAGTGGGCCGACGGCGCGAAGGCCCTTCTGGTCGTCGGGCTGCACGCCGACCGCCGCAAGGTCCAGGCCCGCGCCCGGAAGCGCGGCATGCAGGTCGTCTTCCTCGACCCCGAGGGCTTCCGACACGACAACCGGTTCCTTCCCTACCCGCTGGAAGGCCCGCAGGACAGCGACCTGGTGTGCCGCAAGAGCGCCGGGGAGGGACTCCCGGAGCTCGTCAACCTCCTTACGGAGAGCACCAACTGACCTACCTGCACCAAGCCGGTCCCGGCCGCTCGGGAGCGCTAGCGTGGCGCCCTTCGAACCGGCCCGGGCCGCCAGGCGGGCCAGACACGAGACCAAGGGGAAAGGAGCGCCGGCACCATGCGCGTATCCGTCATCGGCTGCGGCCACCTGGGCATCCCGCACGCCGCCGCGATGGCCGAGATCGGCCACGAGGTCCTCGGCGTGGACCTCGACCACACCAAGATCGACCGCCTCAACGCCGGCCAGTGCCCGATCTACGAGGACGGGCTGCCCGAGCTGCTGGCCACCCACACCTCATCCGGCCGCCTGCGCTTCACCACCGACATCACCGAGGCCGCCGCCTTCGCCGACGTTCACTTCCTCGCCGTCGGCACGCCCATCGACGCCGACGGCCGCAGCTACGACACCGGCCAGGTCTTCGGCGCCGCCCGCGCCCTGGCCCCGCAACTGCGGCGGCCCTGCGTCATCATCGGCAAATCCACCGTCACCGTCGGCACCACCCGCACCCTCGCCGCCCTCGTCGCCCGCCTCGCCCCCGCAGGAAGCGACGTCGAGGTCGTCTGGAACCCCGAGTTCCTGCGCGAGGGCCACGCCATCGACGACACGCTCCGACCCGACCGCATCGTCGCCGGTGTTCCTTCTCCGCACGCCGAGGACGTCGTCCGCAAGGTCTACGCACCGCTGCTGGAGAACAAGGTGCCCCTGTACGTCACGGACCCCGCCACCGCCGAGCTGATCAAGGGCGCCGCCAACGCCTACCTCGGCATGAAGATCTCCTTCATCAACGGCGTGGCCGACATGTGCGCCGCCGCCGGCGCGGACATCACCCAGCTCACGGAAGCCATCGGCCTCGACCCGCGCATCGGCCGCGGCGGCCTGAACTCCGGCCCCGGCTACGGCGGCGGATGCCTGCCCAAGGACATCCGTGCCTTCACCGCCTCCGCCGAAGCCCTCGGCGCCCTGGACGCCGCAGCGCTCCTGCACGCCGCCGAGCACGTCAACGAATCCCGCCCCGCCGCCGCCCTCCGCCTCGTCGAGCAGACCCTCGGCCGACCCGTCACGGGGGCAAAGGTCACCGTGTGGGGCGCCTCGTTCAAGGCCGGCACCGACGACGTCCGCGAATCCCCGGCCCTGGCCATCGCCACCCTCATGCAGCAGCACGACGCCGTGGTCACCGTCCACGACCCCCACGCGGTGCCCACCGCACTCGCCCGCTACCCCCAACTCGACTACGACCAGGACCTGGAGACCTCCGTCAAGGACGCCGAACTGATCGTGCTGGCCACCGAATGGAAGCACTTCCGCGACGCCGACCCCCGTCGTCTGGCCGCCTTCGTCGCCCAGCCCGTCATGGTCGACCTGCGCAACATCATCGACGCCGACACCTGGCGCGCCGCCGGCTGGACCGTACGCCAGCTCGGCCGGCCCGCCACCCACCCCTAGTTCCGCCGGCCCCGCCGTTGGGGGCCGGACCACATGAACGGGAGAACCGTCATGGACAACCTGTGGGACAACATCACCAAGCTCTCCGCCGTCTGCCGCAAGGCCGGTGAGCACCTGCCCGAAGCCGAGCTGACCAGCCTCCAGGTCGGCAAGGTCGCCGAGGAAGCCGGTGAGGCCATGCACGCCCTCCACGGTCTGAAGGGCCTGACCACCTGCGGCGACGACCACGGCTGGACGGAGGTCCAGAACGACCTCGTCGGCGCGGTCATCGCCGCCCTGCTCGCCATGCACTACATCGCCCCGACGGCGCCCGCACGGCCTTCGACGAGATCTTCCACCGGCGTACCCGCCGCGGTCGCGAAGCCGCAGCCGCCTGACCCGCAGCCCCCCGACCGGCGGCCGTATTCACGGACACGGCCGTCGGACCGTGTCATCGTCCCGTCCTCGACCACGCCGAAGGGACGATGACACCGGAAAGGGGAAAAGATGACCGACACCCAGCCCCCGGCACAGGCCGTCGCCCCCCGCACCGGGGTCTCCGCACTGATCACCAACCGGCGGGGCGAGTACCTGCTCCACCTCCGCGACGACATCCCCGGCATCTGCTGGCCCGGCTACTGGGCCCCCGTCGGAGGCCGACCCGACCCTGGCGAGTCACTCGATGCGGCCATCGCCCGCGAACTCCGGGAAGAGACCGGACTGACCGTCCCGCTCACGGCCTTCACCACAGTCGACCAGAAGAATCTCGAACACCCCGGCAAGGGCCCCATCGCCATCTACACCGGCCAGTGGGACGGTGACGCCCGCTCGCTTCCGCTCACCGAGGGCATCATGCTGCACTTCTTTCCCACGGCCGTGATGCCCCGCCTTCGCCTGCCTCCGTGGTGCAGGGAGGCCATTGAGCTCCACCAGAGCCAATAGAGCCTGTGGGGAGGGCCTGCGGCCGCCGTCGGCGAGGAGCCGCTCACCCTCGCGTCACGGCATCCTCCACTTGTCGGGGGTTACGGCACCACCAACCGATCAAGGACGACACCAGCCAGCCGGACCGCGCTCACCGGCGGCCGACCGCTGCTCGGCCCATGCGGCCAGCAGCCTCTCGCGCTCGGCGAGCGCCCGCTCCACCACGCGATCGAAGGCGTCACTCCCGGCGGCAGCCTTCCGGCGGTAGCCGTCGATCCGGGCGGCCGCCTTGTCCGACGACGTGACGGTCACCGGCACGGTATGTGGTGCGGGCGGCATGGCGGTGGCCAGCTCGGCGTGCAACTCGGCCAGCAGGCCCCCCACCGAGGCCGCCTGTACCAAGCTCCACGAGCGGGCGGGCAGCATTTCGCCCGGCGCCCAGCGGGTGAGCGCGTACGGGCGACCATCGACGACGGCGAGGGTGTCCCCCCGGGGCGTCGGCAATGGGGCTGGGACCGGCAGGCCGGCTGCGGCCAGAGCCTTCGTCGCGGCGTGCTGGCGCCGGGCGGCGTCCGGGCCGACGTCCAGGACCTCCTTCAGCATGTACCGAGCCCCGCCAGCGGTGCGGACGTCCCAGTTGCGGTTCATCAGACCCTCGGGGATCGGCCGTACCACCTCCGGAGTGGGCAGGCCGAACGCAGCCAGCACCCGCGTGCACAGCTGCAGATCCGCTTCCGCCGCGCTCTCCATGCGCGTTCTCCTCACCGGCCCCGCTGCTCCCTGGAGTGCCCGAGGGTAGCGAGCGCACCTGAGATCTGTTCCGACTGCCCCCGTCAACCAGGCGTCTTCCTCCGCAGTCTTCCGCAACACCCGCCCGGCCGCTGGCCGTTGCCTCACAGCCCGGGATCACTCGGCCACCACAACCGTGCTGCCCTCCTCTGCTGGCGCGTAGTCCTGGACGACCGCGGAGTCCTGATCAAGGCCCAGGAATCCGAGGAGGCACCGCCGGAAACCTGAGCCGGTTTCACACGGGCACCGTCCCGGTGATCGTGGCGAGGGCCTGCCGAAGGGCGGTTTCGGTCGGTGGGTTGTTGTGCCAGCGGGCGGCGATGTGGCCGTCGGGGCGGATCAGCAGTGCCCCTCGGGAGCCGAGGCCGCAGCGGTCGGTGTGCTCGCCGGGGAGGAGTTCGACGTGCAACGGCCATCGTGAGGCGGTGTGTTGCGTCCAGTACGCAGGATCCGGAGTCAGCAGCGTGAACCACTCGCCCACGGCATCGAGCGTGGAGCGTTCCCGTGTGAGCCAGAGGTGCGGCATGCGGTGGCCCGGGCGGGCGGTGGGGACGTAGTCCGTGCTCGTGTCGGACGGCTCGGGCGGTGGGGGGCTGTCGTCGGGGAGGACGGCGCCGGAGTCGTAGGCGACGCCTAGCACGAGGCCGAGTTGGGCGAAGAACCGCTCGGACCAGGGCAGTTCGATGTGGTCCGAGGGTACCCCGCCGGCCCGCAGGTGCTCGCGGCGCCGCTGCTGCACCTGGAGGAGGAGCCGGGTGTTGGCGACCGCTTGGCGGAGGGTGCGGTGGGCGACGGGCTGTCGTTCCGGCTCGTAGGTGTCCAGCAGGGGCGGTCCGGCCCACCCGTGGAGGACGCCCGCCAGTTTCCAGCACAGGTTGTGCGCGTCGGCGACGCCGGCGTTCATGCCCAGGCCGCCGATGATGGGGAGCCCGTGCGCGGCGTCGCCGGCCAGCAGGATCCGGCCGTGGCGGAAACGTTCGGCGACGAACGCGTTCATCACCCAGTGCTCCACCCGCAGCACGCGGGCCCGTACCGTACCGCTGGGGTCGAGCGCTCGTGAGAGGAGGTCGGTCCAGTCGGCGGGGCCGCCGTCCTCGGGTGTGGGGACGAACCAGGCCCAGCCGCCTTCGGGGTAGAGCGGGCCGAACAGGCCGTGCGCGGTGAAGTAGACCCCGGCGGGATACCGGTCGCACCAGCGGCCCAGGTCGGCGTCGAACACGACGGTGGTGAAGCGTCCCATCGCCCCGGGGCCCGTGGTACCGATGCCCAGCAGGTTCCGGACGGTGGAGTTCGCGCCGTCGGCGGCGAGTACGTATCGGGCGCGTACGCGCGTCTCGTCGCCGCTGCGGCGGTCGACGAGCGTGGCGACGACGCTGTCGGTCTCCTCGGCCAGGACGGTGAGCTCGGTGCCGAAGCGTACGGGTGCGTCCGTTGCCGCCGTCGCCGCGAGCAGGACGGGTTCCAGCCGGTCCTGCGAGGTGACCAGGCCGGTTTCGGGACTCTCGGGGACCGGAGCATTGACGCCGGCCATCGCCGCCGTGGCGAAGTCGTGGCCGCACAGGGCGTCGCGGAAGCGGATGCGGCCGTACCTCGGCGCGAACGCGCGGGCCCTGATCCCGGTGGCGAGCCCGAGCTGGTGGAAGATCTCCATCGAGCGCACGTTGACCAGCCGGGAGCGTGGGAACGGGGACAGCTCACCGTGTTTCTCGACGAGCAGTGTCCGTACGCCCCAGCGGTCCAGCAGGGCCCGGGCGGTGAGGCCGACCGGCCCGCCACCGACGATCAGGACCGCGGCTTCGGCGTCCGCCAGGGGCATGTCGGGCTCCTCCCGCTCACCGCTCATCGCTGACCGCTCATCACTGACCGCTCACCTCGGATCTGCCGAATGTTCCGCACGGCAGCGGGCCGCAACCTCCGTACACGGGGCCGAGTCAACTTTCGGCGGCACAGAATCCCCCTTTGGCCGGACAAAAGGTCTACACCAGACAGCTAACCTGCAACCGCCCGATTCCCCGCCCGGAAGTCAAGGTCTCCCGTGAACCGAGCCGGCCCCCGCCCGCCGCTGCCGTGGCGCAAGCGCGTTCTCGCCGACCTTCGCGTGCCGACCCGCATGCTGGTCGTCGTCCTCGTCCCCCTGCTGGCCGCGCTGGGCTTCTCCGGGCTGCGGGTGAAGGACGCCTGGGACCGGGCCGAGCAGTACCGGGGCACGGAGCTCATCGCGAAGGCGAGCCGTACGGGCACCTCGCTCATCGCGGCGCTCGCGAACGAGCGGGATCTGGCGGTCGACCCACGGGCGCGCGGGGACGCCGCCGGCTCCGACGCCAAGGGGCGGGCCGCCACGGACGCGAAGGCCCGTCAATTCCTCAAGGAACTCGGCGCGTTGCCGGGCGACGCCGACATGGAGCGGCAGCGCAAGGTCACCGCCACCGGCATCGACACGCTCACGAAGCTGCGCGCGCTCGCCGACGCGGGCGGCGCGCCCGCCGAGGTGGAGCACGGCTACGGCGGCGTCATCGTCTCCATCGCCAGCCTCTACAACCAGGTCGGCGGCCTCGGCGAGGACGCCCGGGGCGCGGGCTGGACCCTGTACACGATCGCCCTGAACAACGCCATGGTCACCAGCCAGCGCGCGGTGCTCGCCAGTGCCGAGCGCTCCGGCACGCTCAACCCGGGGCAGCAGGGCAACATCCTCTCCTCGCAGCTCGTCCGTGACATCACGGGCATGGAGTTCGGCCTGTACGCCAAGCCGGCGGAGGCCGCGGCCTTCCAGCGGGTCAACGGCGAGTCCTCCGCGCGGGACCTCACCGTCGCGATCCAGGCGCTCGGTACCGCGACCGGCCGGGTCGACCTCAAGAAGATGCTGCCCGGCACCTGGTACGCGGATCTGACGCGGACCAGCGAGGCGCTGACGCGGCTTCAGAAGGACGTGGAGAGCCGGGTCCTGGCCGGTGCGCTGCACCAGAAGGACATGGCCCACGAGCAGATGATCACCGACGCGGTGCTGGCCGCCCTGGTGCTGCTGCTCGCCACGGCGCTCGTCGTGGCGACCTCCCGGCACCTGGTACGGGGCCTTGGCTGGCTGCGCCGTTCGGCGACCGAAGTCGCCGACGTGCATCTGCCCGAGGTCACGCGCCGCTTGTCGCGCGGCGGCGCCGAGCTGCCGGCCGTACTGGAGGGCAAGGTCCTCGACCCCCGCACCAACGACGAGGTCGGGGATGTCGCCCGCGCCTTCGACCGCGTCTACCTGGAGGCCGTCCGGCTGGCCCGGGAACAGGCCGAGCTGCGCGCCGAGGTCAACCGGCTCTTCCAGAACCTCTCGCGGCGCAACCAGAGCCTCGTGCAGCGGCAGTTGGCGGTCATCACCGAGCTGGAGGGACGCGAGCAGTCCCCCGACGGGCTGTCCCACCTGTTCCAGCTCGACCACCTGGCCACGCAGATCCGCCGCAACAGCGAGAACCTCCTCGTCCTGGCCGGTGCGGAGATCACCGCGGAACGGCGCGAGACGACCGGGCTGCTGACGCTGCTGCGCACGGCGGCCTCGGAGATCGAGGAGTACCAGCGCGTCACCTGCCAGGCCGTCCCGCACACGGGAGTCGTCGGCTACGCGGCGGACGACCTCGTGCACCTCGTCGCCGAACTCCTCGACAACGCCGCGTCGTTCTCCAGCCCGGACACCTGGGTGATCGTCAGCGGACAGCTGATGCCGGACGAGCGGCTGCTGCTGGAGATCCGGGACACGGGGATCGGTATGAGCTCCGAGCAGCTCGCCGAGGCCAACGCGGTGCTGCAGCGCCGTACCAGTGGCCGGGACGGCCTCGGGGAGGGGGAGGCGATGGGTCTGCACGTCGTCAGCGCCCTGGCGCGCAAGCACGGCGTGGACGTACGGCTGTCCGCGAACGCGCCGTCCGGGGTCGTGGCCACGGTGATCCTGCCGAAGTCGATCCTCGGGGAGCCGCAGTCGACCACGGACGGGCGTGCACCACTGCCCCGGCAGCGGGCCGTTCCGGGCGGCGTCCCGGCGACCCCGCGAGCCGGGGTCACGGACGGCCCCCTGATGCCACCTGCGCCCGCGGCCGACCAACAGGACGCTCCCGGTGGTCCGTTTGTCCCGCCGGTGCCGCCTGCGGATGCCACCGGCCGACCGGCCGGACCGGGCGCCCCCGCTGGTCCGTTCGTCCCGCACCCGCGCCCGGGTGGTACGGCTGGTCCGGCCGGACCCGCTGGTACGTTCGTCCCGCACCCACGACCGGGTGGTACGGGCGGGGCGTCGCTGCCGCCCGCGCCCGCTCCCGGCGGACAGGCCGGCCCATCCGGCACTCCGCAGGCGCCGCCCCCACCGCCGCCCGGCCAACAGGCCGGACCTGACGGCCCGTTCGGGTCGCCGCCGCAGCAGTCCGCTACCGGCGGACCGGCCGGGCCGGGCTCTCGCCGGCAGGCCGCTGCCGGTAGCCCGGAGATTCCGCCGCAGGACGGTCCGGGCGGCCGACAGGTACCCCCGGTGCCCGGATCCGGCCAACAGGCCGGCCCTGGTGGCCCGTTCGCGGCGCAGCCGCAGACGCACCCGCAGCAGAACGCCCCCGGCGGGCAGGCCGCCCCCGGTACCCCGGGCCCGCCGCCGCACGGCGCACCGCACGGCGCACCGCACAACCGTCCCGCGTCCGACGCCCCGGCGCCCGGTGAGCCCGCCACCCGGTCCGGGCTGCCCATCCGGCAGCGCCGGCCCCGTGCCGGGAGCATCGACAACGGCGGCGGTACGGGGCAGGGTTCCGCCCCCCGGCCCGACCCCGACGAGATCCGCCGCCGTATGACCGGGCTGACCGACGGCATCGCCAACGCCCGCCCGGAGAAGGAGGAGTAGCCGTCATGCGGCCTTCGCAAGCCATTCAGCCTTCCCACGAACCGCAACAGTCCCCGCACACCCCCGGCGCGGCGGCGCCGCAGTCCCCCTCCCGCCCCGGCACCGACCGGGTCCGGGACTTCCACTGGGTGCTGCACCGGTTCCGCAACGACCTGCCCGGTGTCTTCGACGTGGCCGTGGTCTCCTCCGACGGTGTGCTCCTGGCCCGCGCGGCCGGGCCCGAGGCGCCCGCCCCCGAGCTGCTCTCCCCCATCGCGAGCGGCCTCGCGGCGCTCGGGCACGCGGCGGCGGACCTGCACGCCTCGGGCGAAGTGCAGCGCACCGTCCTGGAGATGCAGCACGGCATCCTCGTCGTGGTGGGGATCTCCGACGGCTCGTTGCTGGCCGTGGCGGCCGACGCGGGCACCGACCGCTCCGTGCTCGGCTACCAGATGACCCGGCTCGTGCGCCGGGTGGGCCATGTCCTGACGGCCGAACTGCGCTCGACGCTGAGGGACCATGCCGCGCCGGCCGGCTGAGGCGTCGGGGCCCGCGCCGCTGGCCCCGCGCCCGTACGCCCTGACCGCCGGACGGACGGTGAGCAGCCTCGACCTGCCGCTGGAGGCCCTGGTGCGCACCGCGCGCCGGCTGCCGCCGGGGGCGGGCCAGCCGGAGCACGAGCGGATCCTGCGGTTGTGCGTGCAGCCGACGTCCGTGGCGGAGGTGTCGGCGCGGGTGGGCGTGCCCGTGGGCGTGGCGCGCGTACTGATCGCCGACCTGTCCCGGACGGGGCTGCTCTCGATCGTCGAACCCGCCGGTGACGAACAGCCGAGTACCGAGCTGATGGAAAGGGTCCTCAGTGGACTTCGCAAGATCTGAGCACGCGCTCGCGCGGCCCTCTTCCGCCAAGATAGTCGTGGCCGGGGGTCCCGGCTGCGGCAAGACCACGCTGATCGGCAGCGTCTCGGAGATCGAGCCGCTGCGGACCGAGGCCGTCGTGACCACGGCCCCGGTGGCCGCCACGGTCCCAGCCACCACAGTCCCAGCCCCCGCCGACCCCGCTGCCTCCGCCGCCCCCGCCGCGCCCGCTGCCGGCGGTCCGGACGGCGCCCGGACGACCACCATGGTCATGGACTTCGGCCGGGTCACCCTGGCCGGCTCCCTGGTGCTGCACCTGTTCGGCATGCCGGGCCAGGACCGCTTCCGGTTCCTGTGGGGCGACGTGGCGCGCGGCTCGACGGGCGCCGTCGTCCTCGTGGACGGACGGCGCCCGGACGGCTCCCGCGCGGCGGCGGACTGGTTCGCGGAGTACGGCATCCCGTACGTCATCGCGGTCAACCAGGCCGACGGTCAGGGCGAGTTGGACGCGCAGGAGGTCCGTACGGCCCTCGGTGCCGGTCCGCGCGTGCCCGTCGTGCACACCGACGCCCGTCGGCGCGAGGACGTACGACGCACCCTGATCCGCGCGGTCGAGCACGCGCTGGAACGAAGCCTCCCCGACGCCTCACCGGCAACCGCCCGCCCTCTCCCCCTCCCCCGCCCCCTTCGACACCGGAGAAACGCGCCATGAAGCAGTCAGCCGACGACCGCTCCCTGGAGGTCCGTACCGTCGTCCAGGAGCACACCGCGGCGACCCCGGGCATCGAACGGACCGTGCTGCTGTCCACCGGCGGTCTCGTCCTGTGCGCCGACGCAGCGACCGACCGGGCGAAGGCGGACGCCGAACGGCTGGCGGCCCTCTCGTCGAGCCTGATGTCGCTGACGAAAGCGGCCGCCCACGCGTACGGCGGCGGCTGGGTGGGCGCGACGGTCATCACCATGCGCCGCCACCACTTGTGCATGGCGCCCGTCGACGACCGCACCGCTCTGGTCGTGCTCGCCGGATCGGACACCGACACCGGTCAAGTGATGTACGCCGCCGCCGTCATGGCCCAGGAGATCTCCGCGCTGCTCGACCACGAGACCCGCGAGCACCTGGGCCGGTTCTTCCTCCAGCCCGGCTGAGACCGGCCGCACGTACGTACCGACGACGGGGACCGACGATCATGAACTGGCTGCGCCGCAGACGGCTCGGCACGACGATGGCCCTGGTGCTGGCCCTGCCGGTCGCCCTCGCCGTCGCGCTCGCGGTGCTCCAGCTGCGTGACGCCCGCGCGGCGCACGCCGCCCAAGTCACCGACAGCGAACGCGCGGTGCTGGGTGTCGCCGCCGCGGCCCTCGCGCGTGACCTGCGCAACGAGCGGGACGCCCTGGCGCTGGCCGGCGGCAAGGTGACCGACGATGTGAACAAGCGGCGGGCAGCCACGGACACCGCGCTCAACGCGTACCGCGAAGCCGCCGCCCGCAGCGCGGCCGACCGCCCGCTCGCGGACCGGCTCGCGCGGGCCGGTGCGGCGGTCGAGCGGCTGCCGCAGGTGCGCGGGAGCGACATGGGCAAGCGGGCGGGGCTGCTGCCCGCGACGGACGCCTACACGTCCGTCGTCGCGGCGCTCGACGCGCTGCTGCCCGACGGGGGTCCCGGGGCCGGCCGGGCCGCGCAGGCGATCTCGGCCGGGGCGAGCGCGCTGTCCGCCCAGCGTTCGCTTCTCAACTCCCCTCTCGGGCAGGGCACTTTGACAGCCGATGAGAAGACATTCCTCGCCGAGCAGGAGGGGGTGCGCCGCTTCATGGCCGAGGAACTCGGCCGGTCCGATCCCGGCTCCGCCGTCGACGACTCCTGTCTGTCGGGGCCGCTGACGCAGGCCCTGGGCGGCAAGCGGCCGCCCGCCGCGGACTGGGTGACGTGCAGTTCGCGGGTCCTGGACCGGATGCACGAGGTCCAGTCCACGCTTCTGGAACGGGACCTGACGGACCGTACGCGGGCGGAGGACGCCACCCGGCAGTCGATGGTCAACCGGTCCGTCGCGGCCGCCGCCGCCCTGCTGGTCTCGGCCGTCCTCGCGGCCCTGGCCGTCCGCAGGCTCGTCCGGCGGCTGCACCGGCTGCGGCGGTCCGCGCTCAAGGCCCAGAACGAACTCCCGCTCCTCACCCAGCGGATGGCCCGCGCGCACGACCCGGCGCGGGTCACGCTGGACGTGACACCCGTCGGACCGGCATACGGCGACGAGGTCGGCGAGGTGGCGCGGGCCTTCGACGCCGTCGTACGGGAAGCGGTGCGGCAGACCTCGCAGCAGGCGGTACTGCGGGCCGCCGTGCACACCAAGCTCGCGTCCCTCTCCCGGCGCCGTCACGTACTGGTCGGTCTGCAACTGGAGTTGCTGTCGTCGTTGCAGATGGCCGAGCAGAACCCGGCCGTCCTGGAGGCGCTGTTCCGGCTGGACCACCTGGCCACGCAGATGCGCCGGCACGACGAGACGGTCCTGGCGCTCGCGGGCGAGGACCCGGCCCGCAGCCACCGCGAGGACGCCCCCCTCGTGGACGTGCTGCGCGCGGCGGCCGCCGAGGTGGAGGACTACACCCGGGTCGCCGTCGAACCGGCCTATCAGGCCGTGTACGTGCGGGCCCACGCCGTGCACGGCGTGACGCACATGATGGCCGAGCTCATCGAGAACGCGCTGCGGTTCTCGCCCTGGGACCGCTCCGTCCGCGTGGCCGTCGAGTACGCCCAGGACGGCGGCGCGGTCGTGCGCGTCATGGACCAGGGCGAGGGCATTCCGGCCGACCGGCTCGACGCGCTCAACGTGGCCCTGCAGAGCGAACTGCCCGTCGACTGGGTGCAGTCGGACCGTACGGGCCTGTACGTCGTCAACTGTCTGGCCTCGCTGCACGGCGCCCGTGTCTGTCTGGACTCGACGGAGCGGGGCACCACGGTGGTGGTCTCGCTGCCGGCGGAGCTCGTGGTGACCGAACCTTTCACTGAACAACCCTTCATGGAGCAGGCGCTGTGACCGTACGCGTTCTTGTCGCCGACGCCCAGGCCATCGCACGCTCGGGGCTGCGGATGATGGTCCGCGCGTCGGACGACTTCGTGGTGGCGGGCGAGGCCGCCGACGGGGCGGAGGCCATCATGCAGGCCCGGCTGTGGGAACCCGACATCGTCCTGATGGACCTGCGGATGCCGGGTGGACTCGACGGCATCCGCACCCTGCGGGTGCTGCGGGATCTCCCGTCCCCGCCAAGGGTGTTGGTCATCGGTACGACCGCCGACGAGGAGCAGGTCCTCGAAGCGCTCGACGCCGGGGCGAGCGGCTTCCTCCTCAAGGACCTCCAGTGCGAGGAGCTGCTGTCCGCCCTGCGCGTCGTCGCCTCCGGCGGGCAGGTCTTCGCCCCGGCGGTCCTGGGCCGACTCCTGCGCCTCGCCGCGCACCGGCCCCCGGACCGCATCACCGCCGCCGGTTCCCGGCTCGCTTCCCTCACCGGGAGCGAACGGGACGTGCTGCGGCTCATCGGCGCGGGCATGACCAACGACGAGATCGCCCGCGAACTGCACCTGGCCGCCACGAGCGTGAAGACGTACGTCTCCCGCACCCTGGCCAAACTCGGCCTGAGCAACCGGACGCAGGCGGCGGTGCTGGCCTACCGTGCGGGGCTGATCGGGGGTGAGGGGGAGGAGGGGGCGGGCTGATCGGAGGGGAGGCGCCCCCGGGTCACCCCGCCCGTGTCCGTACGCCCCGGCGGCTTCCGCCGCGTTCCGCGCGGCGGCCGCGTGGGCCTCGGGTGCGGTGGGAACGGCGGCTGCCCCTCGGGGGGTTCGCGTCGCGGGGGATGCGCACGCTGATCTCCGCGCCGCCGAGGACCGCCGAGCGGCCGACGGCGATGTCGCCGCCCGCCGACTCGGCCAGCCGGCGCACGATGTCGAGGCCGAGGCCCGTGGAGCCGGGGCGGTCGCCGTCGTTGCCGCGCCGCAGGGCCGCTTCCGGGTCGGCGATGCCCTCGCCCGCGTCGGAGACGAGGACGATGACGCTGCCCTCGCCCGGGTGCACGTCGACCGCGAAGGCGGTGCCGGGCGGGGTGTGCCGGAAGACGTTGCCGAGCATCACGTCGAGCGCGGAGGCCAGTTCGGCGCGGGGCACGGGCAGGTGCACGGGCTCGGTGACGCCGGCCAGCCGGGTCTCGCGCTCCTCGTCCTCGGCCAGCGCGGACCAGAACTCCATGCGTTCGCGGACGACTTCGGCCGCGTCGCAGCCCGTGACGTCCACGGCCGGGCCGTGGGTCCGGGGCCGGTGCGCGCGGGCGGTACGGATGATCGTGTCGACCTCGTGCTCCAGCTGCTCGACGGCGGCCCTGGTCTGTTCGGCGGCCGGTCCTTCGCCCAGGGAGGCCGCGTTCAGGCGCAGTACGGTCAGCGGGGTGCGCAGCCGGTGGGAGAGGTCGGCCGCCAGCTCGCGCTCGTTCTCCAGCAGTTCGACGACCTGGTCGGCCATGGAGTTGAACGCGACGGCCGCCGAGCGCAGTTCCGTCGGCCCTTCCTCCGTCACGCGTTCGGCGAGCATGCCCTCGCCGAAGCCCTGCGCCGCGTGCGCGAGCCGTTCGGCGGGCCGCACCATGCGGCGGCCGAGCCGGTCGGCGACGGCCACGGCGCCGACGAGCAGGGCGCCCGCGACCCCGGCGAGTACGAGCCAGGCGGAGCCCACCCCGGCCGTGGTCTCCCCCTTGGGCACGAACACTTCGACGACGGCCATCCGCCCGGCCTCCAGGGCGATGGGCTGGAGCACGACCCAGCCGCCCTTGACCGCCGCCCGGGACAACTGCCCGTGGTGCCGGGCCGTTTGGACGTCCTCGGTACGGGCCCGGCTCTCGCCCAGGTCCCGCGCGTTGCCGCCGGACGTGCCCGGATCACCGGGCAGGTGCACCGCCATGCGCCGCTGGGCGCCGGACTGGGTGGAGGCGATCGCCCGCTCCAGCTGCTGCCGGTCGGTGGTGACGGTGAGGACGGGGCCGATCGTGGCGGCCTGCCGTTCGGCGTTGGTGAACGCCTTGTTGCGGGCCATGTCCTGCACGGCGACACCCAGGGGCACCGCGAAGGCGGCCACGACCATGACGGTCACGGCCAGGCACACGCGGACCAGCTGCCACCTCACGGGCCGTGGAGCGCCGTGGGGGCGGGGAGGGCCGGGGCTTCGAGCTTGATGCCCACGCCCCGGACGGTGTGCAGATAGCGCGGCCGGGCCGCCGTCTCCCCGAGTTTCCGGCGCAGCCAGGACAGATGGACGTCGATGGTCTGGTCGTCGCCGTACGCCTGCTGCCACACCTCGCTCAGCAGGGTGCGGCGCGAGACCACCACGCCGGGCCGCCGGGCGAGGAAGGCGAGGAGGTCGAATTCGCGGCGGGTCAGGTCGAGGAAGTTCCCGGCGAGTGCCGCTTTCCGGCGCGAGGCGTCGATGCTGAGGTCGCCCACGCGGATCAGTTCGTCGTGCGGCTCCTGCACACCGCCGGCGCGTGCCGATTGCTGCGGAGCGCACTGGGTACGGCGCAGTACGGCACCCAGCCGTGCGGAAAGCTGCTCCACCGAGAAGGGCTTGGTGAGATAGTCGTCGGCGCCGTTGTTGAGGAGCCGGACGATTTCGGCTTCGTCGTCGCGCGCGGTCGCGATGATCACGGGGATGTCGGTGACGCCCCGCATCATCTTCAGCGCCTCCGCCCCGTCGAGATCGGGCAGGCCCAGGTCGAGGATGACGACGTCCAGGTACTGGGCCGCCACTTCGCGCAATGCCTCAAGTGCTGTTCCGACACTGCGAACCGTGTGGTGCGCTTCGGAGAGATGGCGGATGAGCGCGGAGCGCACTGCCGGATCGTCTTCGACTACGAGCACGCTTGCCATGGGCGGAAGTGTACGGCACTTTGTGGCGGGGGCGTTGTACGGGTAACCGCTGTAAGCGAATGGGGAATTCTCAGTCGCGGTATCGGATTACCCATGGTCACCGGGCTCCGGATAATGTGGTGGAATGCGACGAGGATTCCTGCGCAGTTCGGTCTGGCTGCTGGCCATGGGGGCTGCGGTCGCCGTGTCCTGGTGGGGAATACGCGGGGTGATGTCGGGGACGCTGGGGGATCCGCCGCACGCGCTCGTGATCGACGGGAAGGGGAACTCCGCCGATGACGGCCCCGTGGCGGACGCGCCGTCCTCCGCCGCCGCGCCGGGTGCGTCCCCTCTGGCCTCCTCCGCAGGTGGCGGCACGCCGAACTCCGCGACCGGTACGCCTTCTTCGGGGCCTTCCTCTTCCGGGCGCCCGGCGGGGCCCTCGCAGCACACCCCGGGCGGCGCGACTCCCGGGGCGGCGTCCCGGACGCCGGGTTCCGGCCCGTCGTCGCGGAATTCCTCCGCTCCGCCGCCGCACCGGGACCCGCAGGGCGGCGGATCCGTCAAGCCCGTGGACGTCGACGGCGGCCGTGTCGTCTTCGACATGGGGGCCTCGTCGGCGACCCTGGTCTCCGCGACGCCCGCCGCCGGCTGGCAGATGCAGACCTGGGACCAGAGCGGCCAGGGGTGGATCCGGGTGACGTTCACGAAGGGGTCGCGGGAGATCTCGGTGTTCTGCACGTGGCACGACCATCCGCCGATGGTGGAGACGCAGGGGGCGTGAGCGGCGGCCGCCCGTCGCCTCCCCGCCAATTGCGCGGCCTCCGTGCCGCCGGCCCGGAGGCCGGAAAGCGCCGGGGGAGGTATGCGGTCCCCGTCGGGATCGGGGGCACGTCCGGTGTGGAGAATCCGGTCGCGGTGTGAATGCCCCGTGAGGGGCCGGTTCTCTCGGGGAGTCGAGGCGCTGGACAGCGGATCGGTCCGAAGCCCCGCCTTACTTACCGACGTTCTAGTCGGATTTCGTGGTGCCTTCCGGAAACCTTCGGTCCCGGGACCGCGTACTGGCCGGTTCCGCTTGGCACAGGCCCGGCTCAAACGGCACTCGCGGGCTGTTGCCGACGGAGTGTCGGCGCAAGGCTGTGCGCTCTTGGCTTCCGTCGACGGACGAAAGGCGGTGTGGCACATGGTCGGGGATCTCAAGTCCATCGCGGGGATGCACCGGAACCGTGGGGCGGCGCGTGTCGAGAAGCGTGGCCGGCGCCTCGTGGTCGAGCTCACGCGCGAACAGTACGAGGCGCTGGAGAAACGGGGCGGGGGCGCCGAGGTCCGCCTCGTGCTGAACGTGGGCGGGGAGACCGTGGGCACCTTTCCGGTGCGGCTCCCGGACTGAGCGCCGGAGGCACCGGCACGTATCCGAACTCCTCTGGTTTCACCTCTGCTTGGGAGGGAACTGTGAGCGTACTTTCCGTTCCGCGCCTGTTCTTCAAGGGCGCGGCCACATGGACACCGGCGACCGGCAACAACAACGACCAGTGGCCGGTCTACGACTTCGTGAACAACGAGCTGAACTGGCCGTTCCTGGAGCAGTACGGCATCACCCCGGACAACGTCCGGGACAAATTCCCGCAGTGGGCCCTTCAGTTGCAGCCGTTCGACGACGGGCAACGCACGTGGGTGCAGAACCCCGGCGAGTGGGGCTACTTCGGCGGCATGGAGTGGTATCTCCACGACGGCTCGGCGAACACGACCATCACCGGGGCGCAGCAGGCGTACGGAGCCGATCTGGTGACGGGCGGGGATCCGCTGATCAACGCCGTGATCGACATCGCCGGTGACGCCTTCCCCGGGCACAGCACGTTCAACACCGCCGGACGCATCGTCGACAACAACCCGGACGCCTGGTGGGGGACGAACTTCTACCTGCGCAAGGTCAGGGTGGGCACGTCCACCGCGCCGGAGTGCTACCTCGTCGGCGATGTCGCGCCGGGATCGTACGCGAATTCCCGGTGGATGAGCCTGCAGCGCAACCTCAATGAGGACGGTGAGCTCCAGATCGCAGGCGTCGGCGGTGCGGTGCTTCAGGTGTGTCTGCCGAAGGACACCCTGGACTTCGGGACCCAGTCGGGACTCCTCCAGGAGTTCAAGCAGAAGGTCCAGGACGCGGACTGCCAGGGGCTCATGGTGCGATGCACCGTGTACATGACGCAGTACTTCACGGCGGATGTGTTCGCCGACTGCAAGAAGATCCCGGACACCGGTTCCGGTCCGGACGAGCGGCTCTCGTGCCAGTACGCGAAGCTGACCGCGCTGTGGGACAGTCAGATCGAGGCGGGGCTGACGCCCTCGCAGAATCCGTGTGTTTCCAGGGTGGTTGGGACCATCGGGCTCTGGCACAAGGACGATCCGCTGACCAGCGCACCCGGTGGCCGAATTCTCCTGCCGCAGCAGGCGTACGACGCACCCGGGGGGGTGTGTCGATACCTCGGGCCCGCCGCACTCGAAGTCCATTCCACGGAGAACCGCGTCACCATCGATCTCGGCAACACCATCCCGGAAATCAACTCCACGGGAGAGAAGAAGAATTTCGGGAGCCTGGAGCTGAAGCTGCGGATCCCCGGATCGGACACGCTGAAGGACGTCGCGACCATCGACCCAGACCGCTACGACAAGGACTGGTACGAATCGCACGCCGGCCTCGTCGATCTCAGCCTCCCGGCTTCGCTGCCGGTCGAGACCGCCGACTTCGAACTGCATTACCGGCCGTCATCCAGCGTGGACCCGATCGTGGTACTGCGCGAGAGCCAGTTCACGACCGAGACGGACCAGCGAAGCATCTATCTCGATCAACACGGCACAGCCCACTTGACCGTGCACGTCAGGCAGCGCGGGCAGATACCCCAATCCGCGGTGCGGCTGCGGCTTCAGCAATACATTCCCTACCCGACGCCTCCCCTCGCCGGTGGTGAATCCTGGCAACTGCCAACAGCGTCCAAGGACAGGGGTCCGGTGGTCGCGTTCCAGAGCGACATCGAGGTTCCGGCGGGCTCGGGCCAAGCGACCATCGACATCACGCCGGTCAAGCCGGGCTGCGCGACTATCGCCTTCTTCCCGTCACTGCTGGAAGCCATCGACCCGCCCAATACGGTCGGCCCGTTCGTGCAGCCGCCAGGGGTGCCACATGTGGGGCCCTGGGACGCCGCCGTCAACTCCGTCTCCTACACCTGCGTCCGGGTCCTCCCCTTCCACGACGGCCTGCCCGAACAGTTCAACCAGGCATGGCAGCGCCAGTACTCGCCCCAGGACGCCTGGGACTTCCTCTACAAGAACGTCCTCTACACCCACGACGTGCTCTACCCCGCCATGAAGTACTACGCCTCCCTCGACCTGGGCGACAAGGACTCCGTGGACCGCAACATCGACCAGATCGTCCAGCTCGCCGAACCCGCACTCGCCGCGCAGGGTTCGACCCTTTACATGCCCGTCACGCGGGAACTCTCCGCCGGCCAGCGCGAGGTCCTCAAGAGGTACCAGACCCTCGTGCACAACGGCTGGAAGCACATGAAGCTTGAGGAGATGCAGTGACCGGGAAGGACAGCGACACCGTCGTCGGAAGCGTCGCGGGCGCCACGGTCGTCGCCGCCTCGGTGGACACCGGACGTACGGTCCTCAAGGCGCACGACGCCTTCGTCGACCAGCAGAGCCCCTTCGACCGGCAGGCCCGGCTCAACCTCCGGCCGGAGGTCGCCACGGTCACCGTGGACGCCTATCTGGACTACGTGGCCAACCAGGTCATTCCCTGGACGGACGACGAGACAGCCGCCCTCAGGGACATCGCGACCGAGATCAACACCCTTTTCGCGTCCTGGTCGTTCACCCTTCCGCCAGAGGTCCGGCTCGTGAAGACCACCGGCCAGGAAGAGGGGCGCGCCGCCTACACCCGGCACGTGGACACGATCGTCATTCCGGCCGGCAAAGTCGAGACGCTGCTCATGGCGTCGCCCGACAGCGATCCGCTGTTCCCCGCCCGGAACACCACGAGCCTGCGGAACATCCTGATCCACGAGTTCTTCCACCTGATCAGCAAGAACAACCAGGCCCAACGGGACACGCTCTACCGGTCCATCGGGTACACCCGGCTCGACAGTCCCGTACAACTGCCGGACGTGCCCTGGCCCGACGCTTCCTCGAAGACGTCGATGCCGGCTCTGAAAATCACCAACCCGGACACCCCGCTCCTCGACGTCCGTATCTCCCTCGACGTCCCGAAGTTCCCCGGCGAAGGGCCGGAGTCGGGCACCGTGACCCGCGAACTGCTCCCGGTGCTCCTGGCGAAAGGGCCGTACGAAGGAGGCAACTTCTTCCAGTACCTCCAGTGGTACTTCATGGCGATCGAGCAGTCCGGCGACGCATGGATCCCGGTGCTCGACGCCGGAGGCCGGCCGCTCATGTACCTCGTCCCGAACGACCCGGACCCCAAACCCGCGTGGTGGGACCAGTACCTCCAGAAGATCGGTCGCAACACGGACTCCGAACTCTTCCACCCCGACGAGGTCATCGCGCAGAACTTCGTGTTCTCGGCGCTGCTGCCGACACCGGAGCTGCTCGCCGGTATCGACCGTGTGCTCACCAAGTGAACCCGCCCGGCACAGGGAGGAAGTGACCGTCATGCTGCGCAAACCGCCGCCCAGTGAGCCCCCGCCGATTACGGACATCGAGACCCTCCGCGACAAACTCCAGGACGCCATCCAGCTGGAATTCACCACTATCCCCGCCTATCTGTCGGGGTGGTACTCGGTCAAAAACCGCAGGGACGACAAGTTCCAGGACTTCGCCGAGGCCATCCAGTGGATCGTCGTCACCGAGATGCGCCACATGTCGATCGCCTGCAACATCCTGATTGCCTTCGGCGGTACACCGGAGATCGCCAAGCGTGCCCCGGTGTACCCCTGCGCGATCCCGGACATGGACCAATCCGGGCTGGTCCACCTGATGGGCTACGGTTCCGACTTCGTGAAGCTGGGGCTGTTCATAGAGAAGCCGGCCAGCCCGCCCCCCTGTCTCAAGGTCCGCGGCGGAGTCGACCGGAATCGGCTTCCCGGTGGGATCCCCAGGCTGGTCGACCCCTACCCGTCCATTGGCGCGTTCTACAGCGCTCTGATCACAGCCCTTGACGGAGGCATCCCGAACATCGAGCAGTACCTCGATCCTCAGTCGCTCCCACGGCAGTACATCCGGTTCGGCGGCCAGGACTACATCGGGGTCGACAGCGTCAAGCAGGCCGTCGCGCTGATGCACGACATCATCGACGAAGGAGAGGGATCGGACAACCAAGACGGCCACTACGACCTCTTCGACGAGAACGGCGATCTGTCCCACTTCTACTCGTTCGCCGCGCTCAAGAACGAGCAGGGCTACACACCGGGAGACGACCCCTGCAAGCCCAGCGGACCCGCGCTGACCCGGTTGCCCAAGCCCGGGGACGTCGTGAACATCCCGTCAGACCCCATGATGTGCAAGTACACGGACTATCCCGATGCCTGGAAAGCCGCCGACGCATTCAACCAGTTCTACGCCAGGATCGTCGACGACCTGGACACCGGCTTCAAGAGCCACCCGCACCAGATCGACTCCGCCATCGGCCGCATGCATCAGCTCGAAGCCCTCGCGGACAAGGTGCTCGCACAGAAACTGGCCGGCGACACCTTCGCCGCCCCCACCTTCGAGCTCAAGCCCTACCGCACCGAGCCCCCGCAACTCCCCAAGCGCTGAGTCACGCCCCACGGCGGAGCCCCGGCTCCGCCGTTCCCGCTCGGCAACCGCCCGCCCCGGAGGAAGACTTGCCCGCAACACCGCCCAGAACGGGCGTCTGGCTGATCGGAGCCCGAGGCTCCGTCGCCACCACCACCGTCCTCGGCGCCGCCGCCCTCCGGGCCGGTCTCGCCGAGCCCACCGGCTGCGTCACCGAACAGCACGGGTTTCCCCAGGAGCACCTCCCACCGCTCGGCTCACTCGTCTTCGGCGGCCACGACATCACCGACACCCCGCTCCCCAAGAGGGCCGCCGAACTCGCCGCGTCCGGCGTCTTCCCGGAGCGATTCCTCGCCCCGCTCGAAGACGAACTCGCCACCGCCGACAGGGAGATACAGCCCGGCCACCAGGGCGCAACCACCGCCCCCCAGGCCCGTACCGCCGACGCCCTCTCCGCCGACCTCACCGCCTTCCGCGACCGCCACCGCCTCGGCCGCGTCGTGGTCGTCAACGTCGCCTCCACCGAACCTCCCGCCCTCCCCCGCCCCGAGCACCACGACCTCGCCACCCTCCGACGTGCCCTGCGCAGCAGACCCGATGTACTGCCCCCCAGCTCGCTGTACGCCTACGCCGCCCTGACCGCCGGCTGCCCGTACATCGACTTCACCCCCTCGACCGGGCTGCGGCTGCCCGCCCTGGACCAGCTCGCCGGTGAGCTACGCCTGCCGTACGCGGGCAGCGACGCCAAGACGGGCGAGACGCTCCTCCAGTCCGTGCTGGCCCCCATGTTCGCGATGCGGGCGCTGCGCGTACGGGCCTGGTCCGGCACGAATCTGCTGGGCGGCGGGGACGGGGCCACCCTCGCCGACCCACGAGCCGCGCTCAGCAAGACCTCCTCCAAGCGGAGCGGGCTGGGCCGCATGCTGGGGCGCCCCGTCGAGGGGGAGGTGCACATCGACTGTGTGCCCTCGCTCGGCGAGTGGAAGACGGCCTGGGACCACATCGCCTTCGAGGGCTTCCTCGGGACGCGGATGAGCGCCCAGTTCACGTGGCAGGGCTGCGACTCGGCGCTGGCCGCGCCGCTGGTGCTGGACCTGGTCCGGCTGGTGGCGGCCGCGCACGCGGCGGGGGCCTCCGGGCCGCTCGGGGCGCTCGGGTTCTTCTTCAAGGACCCCGTCGACTGCGCGGATCACGGTCTGGCGGCCCAGTACGCGCGGCTGCTCCGCTTCGCGGCCGATCCGGGAGCGATCTCGTGATGCGGCTCCCTGCGCCCGTACGGGCCGCGACCGCGCTCGCCCGTACCCCCGCCGTACGCGCCGCCGCCGAACTCGTCCGGGCGCCCGCCGCCCTGACCGTCCCCGGCGACAGCCTCGCGGGCGCGGTGGCGGCGGGCCGTGAACTCGGGGCCGCCGCAGTGCCGTTGACGGCCCTGTCCTCCGTCGCCCTCTACTGGGCGGGCATGGCCCTCAACGACTTCGCCGACCGCGAGACCGACGCCGACGAACGGCCCGCGCGCCCGATCCCGTCCGGCCGTGTCACCCCGGGCGCCGCGCTGGCCCTCGCCACCGGGCTGACGGGCGCGGGCCTGGCCCTGGCCGGGGCGGCGGGCGGGCGGCGTACGCTCGCGGTCGCCGTGCCGCTGGCCGGCACGGTGTGGGCGTACGACCTCGTCGCCAAACAGCATCCGCTGGCCGGTCCCGCCACCATGGCGGCAGCACGGGCGCTGGACGTGCTCATGGGCGCGGGCTACGGGCGGCTGCGTGCCGCGCTGCCGGCGGCCGTGGCCATCGGCGCGCACACCCTGGTCGTCAGTGTGCTCAGCAGCCGTGAAGTGGAGGGCGCCGAAGCCCCGTTGCTGTGCGCGACGCTCGCCGCCACCGGGGGCGTCACCGCGCTGGCCGCCGTCCCCGGTCCGTATCGCGGCGGCCCCCGGCAGGCGGTGCGCGCGGCGGCGCTCGGCCTGTACACGGCCGGGTTCGGAGGGGCCCAAGCCACGGCCGGCGGCCGTGATCCGCTGCGGGTGCGGCGGGCCGTGGCGGCGGGCATCGCCGGTCTGCTGCCGCTCCAGGCGGCGTGCGCCGCCCGCGCGGGCGCGGCTCCGGTGGCCGCCGGGCTGCTGGCCGTACTGCCCCTGACCCGCCGGCTCTTCCGGAAGGTGTCGCCCACATGACCGCGCCCGACAGAACACCCCGCACGACCGCCCGGCCCACGCCCCCGTCGACCACACCGCCCCGAACCGGCCCGGCCACCTCCCGCGCGAGCGGGCCCGGCACGCCTCCCCCCGGCCCGGCAGCCTCCTGCACGAGCGAGCCCCGCACCACCGCGCCCCGCCCGATCCCGCGTGACCGGACCGCGCCCGGCACCACCCCGCCCGGCGCCGCCGGGCTCCGTTTCGGCTACGGCACCAACGGATTCGCCGGGCACCGGCTGGCCGATGCCCTGTCCCTGCTCTCCGACCTCGGCTACCAGGGGGTGGCGCTCACCCTCGACCACTGTCATCTCGACCCCTTCGCACCCGGCCTGCCGCAGCGGGTCGCCTCCACCGCGCGGCAGTTGGAGCGGCTCGGGCTCGCCGTCGTCATCGAGACGGGCGCCCGGTATCTGCTCGACCCCTGGTACAAGCACGCCCCCACACTCCTCGACGACGATCCGCGACGCCGCAAGGAGTACCTCGCGCTCGCCATGCGCGTGGGCGCCGACCTCGGGGCGGAGGCCGTCTCCTTCTGGAGCGGCGCGCCCGCGCCCGGCCTCTCGCCCGTGACCGCCCGGCAGCGGCTGCTCGACGGCTGTGGCTGGGCCGTCGAGGAGGCCGAACGGCACGGCGTGGTGCTCGGGTTCGAGCCGGAGCCGGGGATGCTCGCGGACACGCTGGACTCCTATTTCGAGCTCAGCGCCGGGCTCGGGGATCCGCCCCGGTTCGGGCTGACGCTGGACATCGGCCACTGCCGCTGCCTGGAGCCGCTGCCCGTACCGGAGTGCGTACGGCGCGCCGGGCCGCGCCTGGTGAACGTCCAGATCGAGGACATGCGTCAAGGCGTCCACGAACACCTGGAGTTCGGCACGGGCGACATCGACTTCCCGCCCGTGCTGGCCGCGCTCGCCGAGACCGGGTACAGCGGGCTGACCAGTGTCGAGCTGCCCCGGCACAGCCACGCCGCGCCCGTGACCGCCGCCGCTTCCCTGGTCTTCCTGCGGGAAGCCGCCGCGCGCGCCCCGCAGGAGGCACGATGAGCTTCGGCAACGCCGCGTCCGTCTCCCCCGCGCGGCTCCGCACCGAACTGGCCGTACGCCTCGACGGCGCTGCCGCCGCCTGGCTGGAGGACGCCGTCGCGGCGGTAGCACGGCAACCGGCCCTGCTGCACCGGCTGTTCCCCGAAGCGGGACGTCGCTGCGGCCGTACCGTGATGGCGGACGAGCCCCTGGTCTGCGGGGGCACACCGGCCGAGGTCCTGTGGTGGACCGTGGACGACGCCGTCCGCGCCCTGCTGCTCGCCGCGGTCCCCTCCCCCGCGCTCTGCCCCGAGGCCGAGGCCCTCTACCACGGCGGGGACGCGGGCGAACGCCGCGCCGTGCTCCGGGCGTTGGGCGCCGTCGCCCCCGGGGGCGGGGCCGTCGCGCTCGCCGCCGACGCGCTGCGCACCCACGACAGCCGGCTGGTGGCCGCCGCCCTCGGCCCGTACGGGGCCCGGCACCTGGACCCGCACACCCACCGGCACGGCGTCCTCAAGTGCCTGCACCTGGGGATCCCGCTGCACGCGATCGCCCTGCCCCGCGCACGCCGCGACGCCGAACTCGACCGCATGGCCCGCGCCCACGCCCGGGAACTGAGCAGCGCGGGCCGTCCCGTGCCCGCCGACCTGTGGCTCCTCGTCCGCCCGCACTCGATACCGGGGAACCGATGCGCATCTTCGACCCGCACATCCATATGACCTCGCGCACCACCGACGACTACGAGGCCCTGCGCGACGCCGGTGTCCGGGCCGTCGTCGAACCCGCCTTCTGGACGGGCCAGCCGCGCACCAACCCCGGCAGTTTCACCGACTACTTCGACTCGCTGATCGGCTGGGAGCCCTTCCGGGCCGCCCGGTTCGGTGTCCGCCACCACTGCACGCTGGCCCTCAACCCCAAGGAGGCCAACGACCCGCGCTGCGTGCCCGTCCTCGGCCTGCTGCCCCGCTATCTGGCCAAGGACCAGGTCGTGGCCGTCGGGGAGATCGGCTACGACTCGCTGACCCCCGAGGAGGACCGCGCGCTGGAGACCCAGCTGGGGCTGGCCGAGGAACACGGGCTGCCGGTGCTGGTGCACACCCCGCACCGCGACAAGGAGACGGGCGTCCGGCGCACCCTCGACGTGCTCCGGCACTGCGGGCTCCCGCCCGAGCGGGTGCTGATCGACCATCTCACCGAGCTGACGGTCGGCCTCGTCGCCGGCTCCGGCTGCTGGATGGGTTTCTCCATCTACCCCGACACCAAGATGGACCCGCGCCGCATGGTCGCGGTCCTCGCCGAGTACGGCACCGAGCGGATGGTCGTCAACTCGGCGGCGGACTGGGGGCGCAGCGATCCGCTGGCCACGTACCGTACGGGGCTGGCGATGCGGGACGCGGGGTTCTCCGCGGACCGCGTCGATGAGGTGCTGTGGCGCAATCCGGTCGCCTTCTACGGGCAGAGCGGGCGGCTCGTGCTGCCGGATCCGGACGCGGACGCGGAGCGGGGGGAGGGCGAGGACCGCTCCGCCACGTACTTGGGGAACTCCGTGCTCCGCGGCCGCTGACTCCCCGCCCTCGCACTCCTTCTTCCACCGGCAGAACGGATCACGATGCGTCTGCGCCATCCCGACGGCAGCACCGTCCACCTCGCGTACTGCACCAACGTGCATCCCGCCGAGGACCTTCCCGGCATCCACCGTCAACTCGCCACGTACGCCGAGCCGGTACGGGAGCTGCTGGGCACCGGCCGGCTCGGCGTCGGGCTGTGGCTGCCCCACGACGCGGCCGAGGCCCTCGACACGGACCCGGCGGCGGTGAAGCGGCTGCGGGCCGAACTCGCCGCGCGCGGGCTGGACGTGGTGACCCTCAACGGCTTTCCCTACCGCGGCTTCCACGAACCGGTCGTGAAACGGGCCGTGTACGCGCCCGACTGGACCGACCCCCGCCGGCTCGCGCACACCCTGCGGCTGGCCCGTGTCCTGGCGGCCCTGCTGCCCGACGACACCCCGCGCGGCAGTGTCTCCACACTGCCCCTCGGCTGGCGGCACCCCTGGACCGCCTACCACCGCCACGCCGCCCACCGTGCCCTGCGTGAACTCGCCGCCGGGCTGGCCGGTCTCGCGGAGACGACCGGCCGGGAGATCCGCGTCGGCTTCGAGCCCGAGCCGGGCTGCGCGGTGGGCACCGTCGAGGACGCGTGCGCCGGCACGAACGCGCTCGCCGGCCTCGACACCCGGTACCTCGGCGTGTGCCTGGACACCTGCCATCTGGCCGTCGACTTCGAGGAGCCCCGCACCGCCCTGGACCGGCTCCGGACGGCCGGACTGCCGGTCGTCAAGGCCCAGTTGTCCAACGCCCTGCAGGCCGACGCCCCGGCGGACCCGGCGGTACGCCGGGCACTGGAGGGCTTCCGTGAGCCGCGCTTCCTGCACCAGACCCGCGCGCAGGGCGGCGCCCGCCGCTGGGACGACCTGGCCGACGCGCTGGACGATGCCGTCGATGCGGGCGCCGGTCACGGATCGCGCCCGGGACCCGGCCCCGGACCGCATGCCGGCGCGGACGCCGGACCGGCCCACGGACACGCCGGGGAACCGGACCGGCGAAGCCGTCGACCCAAGCTCCCCGGCCACGCACAGAGCACCGGACCGGGAGCCGGAGCAGGTGCCGCACGCGCCGTGGAGCCCGACCACGCGCCGAGCTTCGGCCCGGAAGCCGGACCGGACGCCGCACACGCCGCAGAGCCCGGCCACGCGCCGGGCACCGGACCGCAGGCCGGACCGGACGCCGCACACGCCGCGGAGCCCGGCCACGGACCCCGCGCCGGAGCGGGCACCGGTCCGAAGGACGACCCGTGGCGCGTCCACTTCCACATACCCCTGCACCGCGAGCCGGACCCGCCGCTCGCCTCGACCCGGCCCGTTCTCGTCGACGCCATCGGGCGGCTCGTCGGCGGCGCCCATCCGGTCACCGGGCATCTGGAGGTCGAGACCTACACGTGGTCGGTGCTGCCGGAGTCGGCCCGGCCGGCCGGCGAGCGCGGGCTGGTCGAGGGTATCGCCGCCGAACTCGCTTGGGCGCGTGCCCAGTTGCTGTCGCACGGACTGACGGAGGAGACCACGTCATGAGCGTCCCCCGCCCCCGGCCGCTCCTCGTCCTCGACGTGGCCGCTCTCACTCCCCGGCTGCTGCGCCACATGCCCCGGCTGCGTTCGCTCGCCGAGGACGGCGGTCACCAGGCGGCGCTGCGGCCGGTGTTCCCGGCCGTCACGTGCCCCGCGCAGTCGAGCATGCTGACGGGCCTGTCCCCGGCCCGGCACGGCGTCGTCGCCAACGGCTGGTACTTCCGTGAGCTGGGCGAGGTCCTGCTGTGGCGGCAGCACAACGGGCTCGTCTCCGGGGAGAAGGTCTGGGAGCGGGCCCGCCGCCGCTTCCCCGGCTACCGGGTCGCCAACGTCTGCTGGTGGTACGCGATGGGTGCGAGCACCGACATCACCGTGACCCCGCGTCCCGTCTACCACGCGGACGGCCGCAAGTCCCCCGACTGCTACACCGTCCCGCCCGGTCTGCGCGACGAACTCACCGCCCGCTTCGGGCCGTTCCCGCTGTTCGACTACTGGGGTCCGCGTGCCTCGCTCGCCTCGACCGAGTGGATCGTGCGGACCGCCCGGCATCTCCTGCTCTCCCGGGAGCTGGACCTGACGCTCGTCTATGTCCCGCACCTGGACTACGACCTTCAGCGCCACGGCCCGTACTCGCCGCAGGCCGTCGCCGCCGCCAAGGCCCTGGACCGGGCGCTGGCTCCCCTGCTGGATCTGGCCCGTGAGCGCGGGACGACCGTCGTGGCCCTGTCCGAGTACGGGATCACGCCCGTCAGCCGTCCCGTGCACATCAACCGGGCCCTGCGCGAGGCCGGGCTGCTGGCCGTGCACACGCAGGCGGGCATGGAGTACCTCGACCCGTGGACGTCGCGGGCCTTCGCCGTCGCGGATCACCAGGTGGCGCACGTGTACGTCGCCGACCCGGCGGACCTGCCGCGCGTGCGCGCGACGCTGGGCGCGCTGCCCGGTGTCGGGCATGTGTGGGGCGGTCCGGACAAGGCCGCGCACGGGATCGACCATCCGCGCTCCGGGGAGCTGATCGCCGTCGCGGAGCGCGACGCGTGGTTCACGTACTACTACTGGCTGGACGACGCGCGGGCCCCCGACTTCGCCCGGTGCGTCGACATCCACCGCAAGCCCGGCTACGACCCGGCGGAGCTGTTCCTGGACCCCGCCGATCCGCTGGTGCGGCTGCGGGCGGGTGCGGCGCTCGTCCGTAAGCGGCTGGGGTTCCGCTCGGCGCTGTCCGTCGTGCCGCTCGACGCGACGCACGTGCGGGGCAGTCACGGCCGGCTGCCGGAGGATCCGCAGGACGGGCCGGTACTGGTGTGTTCCGGGCGCGGTGTCGTCGCGCGGGCGGAGTACCGGGCGACGGACGTGCCCGGTCTGCTGCTGGACCTCGCGGGGTTCGGGGACCTCTCCCCCAGCGGTCCCCTGCCGGACGTCAGCGGGTCCGGCGCCTGAACCACCGCTGTGCGTAGGCCTCCAGGCCCGGCAGGTCGTCCGTGCGGGTGCGCAGGCCGAGGTAGCCGTCGGGGCGGACGAGCAGCAGGGTGCGGTCGGGGAGCGTGCGGTGCCGGGCCCGGGTGTCGGTGCGCGGGCGGATCCGGAACAGGGCGACCGGTACCGCGTACTGGTCCAGGAGCTCCTGGGCGGCGGCCGCGTGCTGCCGGGTGCCGCCGACGAGGAGCAGGGACCAGCGCTGGTAGGACAGCAGGTCGTGCAGGTGCGCGGGGCCCGTGGTGCTGGTGACGGCGAGGTCGGGTACGCGGTCGCCCGGGCGCGGCCCGGTGCGGTCGCCGCCGGTTCCGGTGGTGGAGAGGGTGCTCGTGCGGTGGTTCCTGGCGAAGTCGCTGAGGAGCAGCGACCCGCGCCGGGAGAGGGTCGCGCTGCGCAGGACGTGCGGCAGGAGGAGGCCGATCGCGGTGAGGGTCGGGCGGTCCGGGGGGAGTTCGAGGATGTTGCGGCGCATGTGGCGCATGACTTCCTGTGCGAGGCGGCGTTGCTCGGTGGAGTAGGTGTCGAGCAACTCCTCGTCGCACCAGCCGTGGTGGACGGCGGCGAGTTTCCAGCCGAGGTTGTGCGCGCCGAGCAGGCCGGTGTTGAGGCCGCGGCCGCCGATGGGGGCCCACAGGTGGGCGCTGTCGCCGACGAGGAGGGCGGGGCCCTGGCGGAGGGTGGCGGCGAGGCGGTCCTGGAAGCGGGAGCGGTTGGCCCAGTGCGGTTCGGTGGGCCGGAGCCGGATGTGGTCGATGCCGGTGGCCCTGGCGACCACGGCGGTCATGTCCTCGGTGGTCGGCGGGGTGGTCGGCGGGTCCTCGGTCCCGGGGGTGGTGTCGGGGCAGAAGGCGAAGAAGCGGATGGCGCCGCCGGGGACGGGGTTGGTGATGAGGGTGACGCCGTGGTTGATGAAGATGCGGGTGATCGGCGGGTGTTGGGGGTGGTCCCAGTCGGCTGTGGCGTTGAGTTGCAGGCATTGGAGGTTGGTGCGCTGTTCCCCTTCGAAGGGGATGCCCAGGGTGGTGCGCAGGAGGCTGCGGGAGCCTTCGCAGCCCACGACCCAGCGGCAGTTTACGGTGCGCGGGGGTCCGTCGGGGCCGTGCAGGTCGATCTGGGCGCCGTGGTCGGCGCGGCGGACGGCCACGGCCTCGGTGGACCATCGCACGTCGGGGCCCAGGCGGCGGAGCCGTTCGTGGAGGACGCCTTCGACGGTGTCCTGCTCGATGGAGAGCGGGCCGGGGAAGGCGGTGTGCGGCATGCGCATGTCCTGGATGCCGGCGAGGTGTCCGCGTACGTGGAACTCGGCTGTGGTCAGGGGCAGTCCGCGGCCGGTCATGGCGTCGGCGCAGCCGAGGTCGCGCAGGGCTTCGAGGGCGCGCTGCCAGATGACGCTGGCGCGTGGTTCGCGTTTGGTGGAGGGTGCTTTTTCGACGACGGTGGTGTCGAGTCCGTAGCGGCGCAGGGCGATCGCCAGGGCCAGCCCGGTGGGGCCGGCCCCGATGACGACGGCGTCCCGCACGTCCTGGAAGGTGTTCACGGAAGGCGGCTCCCTCCCCTTGGGGGGTGACGGCAATGGGCCGTCGTTGTCCTGATTGTGGAGCCGTCTTGTGTTTTGCGGCAATCCCGCCGTTGCTTCGGTAAGCGCATGGAACGTCCCCGTGCGGGGAGTATGAGGGGGAGACGGCTTGTACGGGGGAGTCAGCCGATTTCTCACGCATGCCGTGAGGGGGAGGTGGCGGTCATGAGCGCGCGGGTGACGGTCCTGGGGCTGGGGCCGATGGGCGGGGCACTGGCCGGTGCTTTCCTGGCCGCCGGTCACCGTACGACGGTGTGGAACCGTACGCCGGGCCGGGCGGACGCGCTGGCCGGGCGTGGCGCGGTGGTGGCGCCGTCGGCCGCGGCGGCCCTGGCCGCGAGTCCGGTGGGCGTGCTCGCTCTGGCGTCGTACGACGCCGTCCGCGAGGTCCTCGCTCCGGTGGCCGCCGGGCTCGCGGGCTGCACGCTGGTCAATCTCACCTCGGGTTCCCCGCCCGACGCGCGGGAGACGGCCGCGTGGGCCGAGGCGCGCGGTGCCGCCTATCTCGACGGTGTGGTGATGACGACGCCGTCGGGTGTCGGCGACCCCGACTTCCTTCAGCTGTACGGCGGTTCGCGTGCGGTCTTCGAGACCCATCGCGCCACCCTGGCCGCTCTCGGCTCGCCTGTGCACCTGGGTCCCGACCCGGCCTTGTCCTCCGTGTACGACACGGCGCTGCTGGGCCTGCTGTGGTCCTCGCTCACGGGCTGGCTGCACGGGGTGGCCCTCACGGGCTGCGAGGGCCCCGGCGGAAGTGTCCCGGCGACGGCGTTCACGGAGGTCGCCGGCCGGTACCTGAAGGCGGTCGGCCTGTTCATGTCCGCCTACGCCCCGCAGATCGACGCGGGCCGCTACCCGGCCGCCGGTTTCCCCCTGGACCTCCACCTCATGACCATGGATATCCTCGTCCACGCCAGCGAGCTGGGCTCGGTGTCCACCGGTCTTCCGCGGCTGCTGCGGGAGTTGGCGTCCCGGGCGGTGGCCGCCGGGCACGGCGGGGACAGCTACGCGCGGCTGATCGAGTACGTGCGCGGGGGCGGTGCGGGGGGCGGTGCGGCGGGCTGAGCGCTCCCGGGCGCGCGCCCGCCGCACCGGCGGCCTCCGTCGACCGCCACGGCAGCGGTGACAGCGGAGACAGTGGTGACAGCCGTTACAGCCGCTCGAACCCCCGCACCCGCTCCCAGTCCGTCACCGCGCTCTCGAATGCCTCCAGTTCGGCACGCGCCGCCGTGGCGAGGTGTCCGACGACGTCCTCGCCGAAGGCCTTCGCGGCGGTCTCGCTGTGCTCCCAGCGGCGCAGGGCCTCGGTGAGGGTGCCGGGCAGCCGGGGGACGGCCGGGTCGGCGAGGGCGTTGGAGGCGTGGGGTTCGGGCAGCGGCAGTTCGTTCTCGATGCCGTACAGGCCGGCGGCGATGACGGCGGCCACCGCGAGGTAGGGGTTGGCGTCGCCGCCGGGCACGCGGTGCTCGATGCGCAGGGAGGAGCCGGTGCCGACGACGCGCACGGGGCAGGTGCGGTTGTCGCGGCCCCAGCCGATGCCCGTCGGCGCGAAGGCGCCGGGGCGCAGCCGCTTGTAGGAGTTGATGTTGGGGGCCATCAGCAGGGTGAAGTCGGCGAGGCAGGCGAGCTGTCCGGCGATGAAGTGCCGCATGAGGTCCGACATGCCGTCCTCGGCCTGTGCGTCGGCGAGGACGGGGGTGCCGTCGGTGCCGCGCAGGGAGAGGTGGATGTGGCAGGAATTGCCTTCGCCCGCATCGAACTTGGGCATGAAGGTGACGGCGCGGCCTTCCTGTGCGGCGATCTGCTTGACGCCGTTCTTGAAGAAGACGTGGTTGTCGCAGGTCGTCATCGCCTCGTCGTAGCGGAAGACGATCTCGTACTGGCCGGGGTGGACCTCGGCGCGCGCGGTCTCCATGCGCAGTCCGGCGGCGGTCATCTCGCGGCGGATGCGGCGGACGAGGGGTTCGATGCCGTCGAGGCCCTGGAGGGAGTAGTCGACGTTGTAGCGGGTGGCGGGTTTCAGGTCGTGGTAGTGGTTCTCCCAGGCGGTGGCGTAGGAGTCGTCGAAGACGAGGAACTCCAGCTCGGTGCCGGCGAAGGCGGCCAGGCCTCGGGCGGCGAGCCGGTCGAGCTGTTCGCGCAGGACGCGGCGGGGGGCGACGCGTACGGGGGCGCCGCCGGGCCAGTGCGCGTCGGCGAGGACGACGGCGGTGCCGGGGTCCCAGCCGGGGGTGCGGACGGTGCCGGCGTCGGGGCGCAGGACAAAGTCGCCGAAGCCGGACTGCCAGGCGTCGATGGCGTAGCCGGGGCCGGTGTTCATCTCGGCGTCGGTGGCCAGGAGGTAGACGCAGGCGTTGAAGCCGTTGGCGGCGGCCTCGTCGAGGAAGTAGGGGGCGGCCAGGCGGCTGCCCTGGAGGCGGCCCTGGAGGTCGGGGACGGCGACGACGACCTCGTCGAGGCGTCCGGCCGCGGCCTCGGTGCGCAGCCGGTCGAAGGCGGGGGTGTGCGCGGGGGTGTTCGGGGTCACTTGTCCTCCCCGGTCGTGGCGAGCGGGTTGGCGACGCGGCCGTGGACGACGTCGAAGCCCTCGTCCTTCTCGGCGCGGTCGTGGAAGCCGCCGCCCAGGAGCTGTTCGCGGTTGAGGGCGACGCGGTCGAAGTCGGCGGCGAGGAGGCCGAAGTCGGCGGCGCGGTCGGCGAGTTCGGGGAAGCGGGCGTGGTAGCGGTCGATCTCGGCGCGGACCAGGGCCCAGAAGGTGGTCTCGGGCACGTCGAGGTGTTCGGCCACGAGCGGGGCGAAGAAGCGGAAGTGTCCGGCGAAGACGGCGCTGAGCAGGGAGTGGGCGAGCTCGTGGGCGGGCCAGCGCAGCAGGATGCGGTCGGCGCGTTCGGTGAGGGACGCGTACTCGGGGCGGTTCTCCGGCAGGAGGTTGACGTCCTCGGCGAAGTCCTTGACGGCGATGCCGAGGGGGATGTCGTGGGCGTCGTAGAGGACGACGGTGTTCTCGCCGTGGGGGCAGAAGGCGGTGCCGTAGCGGTAGAGGTAGTGCAGCAGGCCGGGCAGCAGGGCGGCCAGGAAGCGCTCCAGCCAGGCGCGGGCCTCCAGGCCCGAGCGGTCGACGAGTTCGGTGACCAGGGCGCGGCCGTCGGAGCCGGTCTTGAGGAGGGCGGCCATGGTGCGGGCCTGTTCGCCGTCGCGAAGGAGGGCGCCGACGGGTTCGCGCCAGACGGCGCCGAGGAGTTCGTGGAAGCGGTAGGGGGCGTCCTCGACGGCGTCGTACAGGGGGTGGGCGACGCTGACGGCGGCGACCTCGCCGAGCGGGTGGAAGCGCAGTTCCTCGCTCAGGTAGGGGTCGTCGGCGCGGATGCCGTGCAGCCAGGCGCTGACGTCGGGGGCGGCGTGGGTGGGCTCGGTCTTCAGTCCGCGCCACACCAGGGTGTTGCGGATGAGGAGGGGCACCTTGACGTTGCGGCGGTGCGGGTGGTCGAGGTTGGCGAGGGTGCGGATCGACTGCAGGGGGCGGTAGCGGTCGGGGCTCTCGCCGAGCCGGACGATGCGGCCTTCGGCGAGGTAGGAGGCGAAGAGGGTCTCGACGGCCTCGTCCCAGTGGAAGGGGTGGACGGGCAGCCACACGAAGTCGTCGGCCGCGTAGGGGCTTTGGGCGCAGGCCTGCTCCAGGGCGCGGGTGAAGCGCTCGCGGACGTCCTCGTCGAGTTCCTCGCGCAGCAGCGTTCCGGCGTCGAGGCCGGGCACGCCGGAGTAGGCGGCGAGGCTGGTGTGGACGGCGACCCAGGTCAGATGGACGGCGTCGGCGGTCTCGGGCGCGTAGGCGGCGGCGTCGGCGGCGGAGAAGCCGAGGCGGCCCTTGTTGAGGAGCATGCAGGGGTGGCCGTCCTGGTGCGCCTCCAGGTCGAGGTGGTCGAGGTCGGCGAGCTGTGCTGCGGGCAGGGCGCGGGCGAGGGAGACGGCGTCGGTGCGGCGGGTCGCGGTCAGCTCGCGCAGGACCTCGGCGGTGGTGGGGCCGTCCCAGCCGAGCACGCCCCGGGCGTCGAGGAGGAAGCGCTCGGGGCCGGCCTCGCCGTCCTCGGGGGCGGGGTGGCGTACGGGCGGACCGGCCAGGCGCCAGGTGCCGAAGGTGCCGCGCGCGGCGTGGAACGTCCAGTGCGCGCCGCCGTCGAAGTCGAGCCGCCAGGCGTCCTCGCCGGCCGTCTCGTCGGGCTTGGGGGTGAGGAGTTCCTCGTAGGCGAACTCCTCGACGGCCTTGATCAGCAGTCGGCGTCCTGCCTCGGCCCAGGTCTGACGGGTGGCGTTCATCGGTCGTACTCCTTGGCGGGGACAGTGACGGGACGTTCGGGGGCGGCGGGGGCCGGGGGCGGGCCGGTACGGGCCGGGGCGGGGGCGGCGGCCCGCAGGAGGGAGGCGGCGGCGACGCAGCCCAGGGCGGCGGCGGCGATCGTCAGGGGCAGGGCCAGGTCGTGGGTGACGGCGGCGGCCGAGACGAGCGGGGCGGCGAGGAGGCCGGCCGAGCGGACGGTCTCCACGGCGGTGAAGGCGGGTCCGGCGGTGCCCGTGGAGTGGAACATGCGCATTTCCACGGCGACTTGGAGCAGTCCGAGGCCCACGCCGGCGAGGAGGCGGCCGCACACGAGGGGGACGAGCCCGTCGGCGAGGTACTGCCAGACGAAGCCCGCCGCGCACACGACGGCGGCGGCCGGCAGCAGCCGGTGGCCGTACCGGTCGTGGCAGTGGCGGGAGGCGGGCAGGACGGCGAGGGCCGCGAGGGACGGCAGGAAGAAGAGCACGGCGCCGCCGATGGAGCCGCTGCCCATGCCCTCGGCGAGTTCGGTGAAGAAGGGGCGGGCGACCGCGATGGCGAAGTCGAAGGCGACGCCGATCACGGCGGCCTGGGCCAGCAGCAGCCACCAGCGGCGGCCGCCGCGCTGCCGCACCGGGGCGGTGGAAGGTTTCTGCTGCTTGCGTTCGTCCGGGAGCCGGCGCAGGACGCGCACGATCAGCGCGGCGAGCAGCACGTCGACGACGGCGAAGCCGGAGACGCCCAGGCGCGGGTCGGGCAGGGCGAGGACGCCCGCGCCGACCAGGGTCGCGGCGACGGCGGCGACGTGGAAGACGACGACGATGGAGCGTACGGCGGCCAGTTCGGCGTGCTCGGCGTCGCTCTGCTCCTCCGCGGCCTTGCGGGTGTGCTCGGCGATGAACGCCGGATAGGCCAGCAGCAGCGCGGCGTTGGCGGCGACGGAGGCCGCCGACAGGGCGGTGAAGGCGGTGTAGCTGGGTGCGAAGCCCAGCAGGACGTCCACGACGGCCGCCGCGCACAGTCCGGTCACGACGAGCTGGTGCAGGGGGCGGCGGCGGGCCGCGAGCCCCCACAGCGGCAGGGCGATCAGGCCGACGATCCGGCAGACCCACAGGTACAGGCCCGTGGCGCCGGGGTCGTCGATGCCGTAGAGGTGCGCGAAGAGCTGGGGCAGGAACGGGGCGAGGGCGGTCTCGGCGATGAGGTAGAGCGCGATCACCGCGATGAGGACGGCCCGCAGCGGCAGTCCGCGCCGTGCCGTCGCCGGGTGGGCCACGGTCACGACGGGCTGCCGATCGGATCCGGCTGCCGCTCGGCGGTGTACGGACCGTCCTGGTGGGCGGGGGCGGTGCGCGGGGCGCCGAAGGTGGTCCAGGCGGTCTGCTCGGGCACGTCCAGTACGGTGCGCCCGCACACCGCGTTGAGGATCTTCGCGGCGCGCCAGGCGCCGAGGGTCAGGTCGGGGGCGCCGACGCCGTGCGTGTGCGTCTCGGCGTTCTGTACGTACAGGCTGCCGCCGACGCGCGGGTCGAGGGCGACGCGGTAGTCGCCGTCGACGCGGTAGCGCTGCCGCTCGTCCCAGTCGACGAGCTCGCCCATCGCGTCGAGGAAGGCGGGGCGGGTCGCGGCGTAGCCGGTGGCGGCGACGATCGCGGAGGTGCGGACGGTGAACTCGCTGTCCTGCTGGGCGTGGTGACAGGTGAGCAGGTAGCCGTCGCCGTCGGTCTCGACGGCGCGCACCGCGGTCCCGGGGTGCAGGTCGGCGCGCGGGCGGCCGCCGCCGATGGTGCGCTCGTACAGCTCGTCGTGGATCTCGCCGAGGGTGGCGGCGCTGACGCCCTTGTACAGCTGCCACTGTTCGCGCACGAGCTGTTCGCGGCGCTCCTCGGGCAGGGCGCGGAAGTAGTGGATGTAGTCGGGGGTGAAGTGCTCCAGGCCGATCTTGGAGTACTCCATGGGCGCGAAGGCGGGGGTGCGGGCGAGCCAGCGGGTGTACGGGCCGCCCCGGCCCTGGCCGTCCTGACGGCGGATCAGGTCGAGGAGGACCTCGGCGCCGGACTGGCCGGCGCCGATGACGGTGACGTCGTCGAGGGCGGCGAGGCTCTCGCGGTGGGTGCGGTAGTCGGCGCTGTGCAGGACGCGGCCGCGGTGTTCCTCGGTGAGCAGGGGCCGCAGGGCCTCGGGCACGACGGGGTTCGTGCCGACGCCGAGGACGACCTGGCGGGCCAGGACGCGGCCGGTGGTGCCGTCGGCGGAGCGGTGGGTGACGGCGAAGGCGTCGGCGCTCTCGTCCCATTCGACGGCGGTGACGCGGGCGTCGAAGCGGCAGGAGGGGAGGTGTTCGGCGACCCAGCGGCAGTAGTGGTCGTACTCGCGGCGCGGGATGAGGAAGCGCTCGGAGAAGAAGAACGGGAACATGCGCCGGTGCGAGCGCAGGTAGTTCAGGTAGGACCAGGGGCTGGTGGGGTCGGCCATGGTCACCAGGTCGGCGAGGAAGGGCACTTGGAGGGTGGTGCCCTCCATGAGCAGGCCGGGGTGCCAGGAGAACGCGGGTTTCGCGTCGAGGAAGAGGGCGTCGAGGCCGTCGACGCCGTCCGCGAGGGCGGCGAGCGACAGGTTGAACGGGCCGATACCGACGCCGACGAGGTCGTAGGGGGTGTGGGTGCTCAACGCCGGTCCTCCGCGAGGGGGTTGGGAAGGTCGATGTAGACGGACTGGGTGTGTACGTCGCCGACGAGTTCGTCGAGCCCGTCCACGCAGGTGAGGTAGTTGCCCTTGCAGCGCAGCACCGGGGCTTCCAGCAGCAGGTCCAGCAGGCTCTTCGCGCCGGGTTCGGCGGCGCGCAGCTTCTCCAGCCGGGTGCGCAGGACGGCCAGCAGGTCGTGCTCGTCGGCCAGGCCCTGGGCGCCCATGGCGCCGATCAGGCCGAGCAGGTTGCTGATGTACAGGTAGTAGCCGACGCGTTCGTCGACGAAGGCGTCGTCGAAGACGAGCTCGACGCCGTCGGTCGCGCCGGGCAGCAGCTGCTCGATGTCGGCGGCGCGGGAGCGGGTGAGGTAGTAGCCCTGGCTGTCGCGGTACCAGCCGAAGTCGGGCAGTCCGTCGGCGCCGAGGGCGACGAGGGTGTTCTGGTGGTGCGGTTCGAGGGCGATGCCGTAGCGGGCCTGGAGCCGGATCAGGGGGACGGCGAGGACGTCGAGGTAGCGTTCGAGCCAGCGGGCGGCGGCCTCGGCGACGGAGGTCTCGTGAGTGAGGGAGGCGCGCTCGACGGACTCGGCGAGCAGCGAGCGGTGGCGGGGGGCGGTCCCGTCGCCGGGGCCGGTGCGCTCGGCGAGCAGGCCGGCCACACAGAGTCCCTCGCGGCCGTCGCCGTGGAAGGGGTTGTCGCGGATCGCGGTCTCAAGGCCGGTCTCGGCGCCGGAGGTTCCGGCGGAGATCCAGGCGAAGTCGCGCAGGATCGCGAAGTCGGGGTGTTCGGCGCGCAGCCAGTCGGCGGGTCCGGCGGCCAGCAGCCGGGCCGCGCTGACGCCGAGGCACATCTCGCCGCGCAGGTTGTTGCGGCGGGAGTTGGTGATGCGCATGCCCAGGGAGAGTTTGAGCATCACGTCGGCGTCGGGGCGCTGGACGGTGCGGACCGAGGAGGTGGGGTGCCAGGGGGCGCCGCCGGGGCCGAGGGGGATCAGCAGTCCGCCGTCGATGAGTTCGCGGACCTCGGGGCGGCCGGTGATCTCGCGGGCCTGCCAGGGGTGTGCCGGTACGGGCACCATGCCCTCGGGGACGGCGACGCCGTCGGCGAGGGGGCGCAGCACGTCGGCGACGTCGCCCCGGTCCCAGCTCTCGCCGACGACGATGTCGGGGTGGGCGGCGAACCAGTACAGGGCGAAGGAGCCGCGCAGCTCGGGTGAATAGGCGGCGAGTTCGGCCTCGGTGGCCTCCTCGCGGCTCTTGGGCGCGGGGTGGAAGGGGTGGCCCAGGAGCAGGGCCTGTTCGGAGTCGAGGAACGGGGTCGCCCCGGTGGTGTTCGCGTCCTCCGCGCGGCGGGCGGTGAGGTGGGCGGCGACGCGGGCGGCGGAGTTCAGGACGCGGGCGGCGGCGTCGGTGCCCAGGTGGGCGGGCAGGCCCCGGCCGGTGGTGGACTCGCGGACGGCCGCGGAGGCGACGAGGGTGACGTCGGCGGGCGGCGGGGTGTCCGCTCCGGTGCCGAGGACGACGGGTTCGCCGAAGCGGTGCCAGCCGGTGGCCGAGCGGTAGCGGACGGGCACGCTCAGCCGCAGGCCGGTGGCGGGCAGTTCGAGCAGCAGCTCCTCCCCCGCCGGGGGAACCTCGGTGGCGGTCTCGCGGACGTAGGCGCGCAGCAGGGTCTCGGTGGCGGCGGAGTCGGCGGCGCGCAGCGGGTCGGGGTGGTCGAGGGGGTCCGGTCCGGGCGGGTGCGGCGGGAGGGTCATCACGGGGCTTTCGGGGCGGGGGCTGTCAGAGCATGACGCGGTCGGCGACGGGGTGGCCGAGGAAGGAGTGCATGGCGAACTCCCAGCCGTAGGAGCCCGCGTAGGGGAAGACGGCGAGGTCGCCGGCGCGGACGCGGTCGACGCGCACGTCGCGCAGGAGGGTGTCCTCGGGGGTGCACAGCTCGCCGACGAAGGTGACGCGGGTGTTCTCGGCGGCGGGCCGGGGCAGGTCCTCGGGCCAGGTGTCGACGGGCAGGACGGCGACGTTGTGGACGATGTCCCAGGAGGTGGGGAGCTGGAAGTGGTTGATGCCGCCGCGCAGGGCGGCGAAGGACTGGCCGTAGGAGTGCTTGACGTCGGTGATCTCGGCGGCGTACCAGCCGCAGTCGGCGACGAGGAAGCGGCCGGGTTCCAGGGCGACCTTGACGCCGTCGGGGACGGGGACGGCGGCGACGAGTTCGCCGAAGCGGGCCACGTCGAAGGGTTTCTCGCCCTCGAAGTTGACGCCGATGCCGCCGCCGACGTCGATGTGGCGCAGGTCGACGCCGTGCTCGGCGGCGGTGGCGACGCTCCATTCGACGCACCAGCGCACGTAGTCGGCGTGGGTCCCGGCGTCGAGGTTGTTGGAGGCGGCGTGGATGTGGAAGCCGATGAGGTCGATGCCGGGGAGCTGCTGGGCGGTGCGGACGGCTTCGGCGACGGCGTTCTCGGGGATGCCGAAGGCCGAGGGTTCGCCGCCCATGTGGAGCGAGCCGGTGACGGGGATCCGCGCGGGGTTGACGCGCAGGGCGACGCGGGCGGTGGTGCCGCGCTCCTGGGCGATGCGGCTGATGCGGTGCAACTCCAGGGGGCTCTCGGCGTTGATGGCCTCGGCGCCCGCCGCGACGAGCCCGGTCAGGACGGGCACGGACTTGGCCGGTCCGGCGGCGACGACGGGGGCGACGGTGCCGGAGGGGACGGGCTTGGCGGTGGTGGCGAGGGCGAGTTCGGAGAGCGAGGCGACCTCGAAGCCGTCGACGTGCGGGGCGAGGGCCTCGATGACGCCGGGGAAGGAGTTGGCCTTGACCGCGTAGTAGACGGCGGCCCAGGCGGGCAGGGCCTCGCGCAGTTCGCGGGCGCGGGCGGCGGCGATGTCGCCGTCGTAGAGGTAGGCGGCCAATGGGCGCTCGCCGGCGGCGAGTTCGTGCAGGCGGTGCCGTACCCGCTCGGGCAGGACGTCCTGGGGGTAGGTGGAGCGGGGTGCTGCGGACGGCGGGAGTTCTATGGACACGGCGCTGCCTTGCTGCGGTCGAGGGGACGGGGGTGCGGGGCCAAGGGGTGTGGGGTCAGGGGTGGCGCAGGGGGCGCACGATCATGGTGTGGGGGCGCCAGCCGGGGTAGGGCTCCATCGTGCCGACGGGGGTGAAGCCGTAGCGGATGTAGCGGTCGAGGACGAGGTCGTTGCCGTCGGCGACGAGGGCGGCGGCGCGTTCCTCGGGGCGGTCCGCGAGGAGGGTCTCCAGCAGGGTGCGGCCGATGCCGGTGCGCCGCCAGGGGGCGCGGACGAGGACTTCGCAGACGCCGAGGGTACGGGCGGGGTGTTCGCGGACGAACTCCGGTGCGGGCTCGGGGGTGAGGCCCTCCCACCACAGGGTGTCCTCGGGGAGGGTGTAGCCGTAGGAGAGGCCGGCGACCTGCTCGCCGTCGAAGGCGGCGACGAGGGCGAAGCCGGGGCGGTCGCAGTGGCGGGCGAGGCGGTCGGCGATCGGGGGGTCGTTGTGGTCGCTGAGGGCGAGGGCGTGGGCGTAGACGTCCTCGTAGGCGCGGACCCACGCGTCGAGGCGGTGCCTGGCCGACGGACCGTCGAATCGCTCAAGGCACAGGCCGGTCGGGTTCGTTGCGGACGGTCTGGATATACCGGCGGTGTTCGTGGTCATGGTTCCCCCTGGGAGGCCCGGGGTGTCCGGCGGTCGGAGGGGGTGACCGCCGGACACCCCAGGCAGGTTAGGCGAGGCTAAGCTAATTCATCTGGGTGGCTTTTCCAAGCCATGGCGCGTCCGCGCTCAGCGGGCTCGACGAGCTCCGGTGGCGTCCGGGTGGCGCCCCGAAGGGCACGGGACGGCCGGGTGGTGCGGCTCCGCCGCGCGGGCGCGGCCGCCACGACGCATCCGCAGATGACGTACCGGCCGCCCAGCGCTCAGCGGCTGCGCGCACGCTCGGCGACCAGCTTGAGCAGGGTGTCGAGCCCGTCCGCGGTGGTCTGCGGGTGCAGGAGGGTCACCTTCAGCCACAGTCGCGTCGTGCCGTCGTCGTCGGGCACCAGGGCGCGGCCGAGCACCGCCTGCCCTTCGGCGAGCAGTTCGCGCCGTACGGCGGCGACGAGTTCGTCACCGGCCTCGCCGCCGAGCGTGTCGGCGGCCACCGGCCGGAACAGCACCGTGCTGATGCCGACTTCGCCGGAGCGGCGGCGCAGCGCCGGGTGCGCGTCGACGGCGCCGGCGAAGTCCGCCGCGGTCGCCACGCAGTGCTCGACGGTGCGGGCCAGTCCCCGGCGGCCGAGGGCGCGCAGGGTCGCGGCGATCTTCAGTACGTCGGGGCGGCGCGAGGTGCGGATGGAGCGGCCGAGCAGGTCCGGCAGTCCGGCCTCGGTGTCGTCGTCGGCGTTGAGGTAGTCCGCGGTCAGCGACAGCGGTTCCAGCAGGGAGGCGTCGGCGACGGCGAGGACTCCGGCGGCGACGGGCTGCCAGCCCAGCTTGTGCAGGTCGTAGGTGACCGACACCGCGTGCTCGATCCCGGCGAGGCGGGGCGCGAGGCGTTCGCTGAACAGCAGGGGTCCGCCGTAGGCGGCGTCCACGTGCAGCTCGGCGCCGAAGGTGCGGGCCACGTCGGCGAGTTCGGGCAGGGGGTCTATCAGGCCCTCGTCGGTGGTGCCGGCCGTGGCGACCACCAGGGCGGGTCCGCCGCCGCTCTCGGCGAGCGCCCGGTCCAGGGCGGCGGGGCTCATCCGGCCGCCCGGGCAGTCGACGAGGACCGGGGTGGGCAGGCCGAGCATCCAGGCGGCGCGGCGCACGCTGTGGTGGGCGTTGGCGCCGACGAACACCTGCAGGGGGCGGGCGCCGGTGGCGCGGGCCCGTTCCCGGGCCAGCAGCAGGGCCACGAGGTTGGACTCGGTGCCGCCGGAGGTGACGACCGCGTCGGGGCCGGGCCGGCCCGCGTACACCAGGCGGGCGAGGGCGGCGGTGACGTCCTCCTCGATGACGGCGGCGGCGGGCGCCTGGTCCCAGGAGTCCATCGAGGGGTTGAGCGCGGAGGCCACCAGGTCGGCGGCGGCCGCGACGGCGAGCGGCGGGCAGTGGAGGTGGGCCACGCAGTGCGGGTCGGAGGGGTCGGCGGCGCCCTCGGCGGCGGCGCGCGCCACCCCGTACAGGGCGTCCTCCGCGCCGAGGCCCTCCTCGGGCAGGACCGGGGAGCACAGGGCGCGGGTGCGCTCGGCCACCTGCTCGGGGCCGCCGGCGGGCAGCGGGCCGCCGCGGGCGGCGGCGCCCTCGGCGAGCGCGTCGAGGGCGATCTCCGTGAGGCGGCGCAGGGCGTGGGGCTGTGCCGGGTCGGCGACGGCGTCGGGGCGGATCTCGGTCACGCGGCACGCCCCTTGGCGGCCTCGGCGGCGGCCTCGGCGATGCGGCCGAGGACGGAGTCGGCCTGCTCGTCGGTGAGGACGAGCGGGGGCAGCAGGCGCAGTACGGTGTCGCCGCGGCCGCCGAGTTCGAGGATCAGTCCGCGCTCCAGGCAGGCGACCTGGAGGGCGCGGGCGAAGACGGGGTCGCCGGGGCGGGAGCCGAGTTCGTCCGCTTCGGCGTCGGGGTCGACGAGTTCGGCGCCGATCATCAGGCCGCGGCCGCGCACGTCGGCGAACTGCGGGTACTGCTGAGAGAGTTCGCGCAGTCCGGCGCGGATGCGCTCGCCGAGCTTCGCGGCGTGTTCGGCGAGCTGCTGCTCGGCGATCGTGCGCAGGGTGACCTCGCCGGCGGCCATGGCGAGGGTGTTGCCGCGGAAGGTGCCGGTGTGGTCGCCGGGCTGCCAGGTGTCGAGGTCGGGGCGGTAGGCGATGAGGGCGAGCGGGAGTCCGCCGCCGACGGCCTTGGAGGTGACGAGGATGTCGGGGGTGACGCCGGCGCGTTCGCAGGCCCAGAAGGTGCCGGTGCGGCCGATGCCGGTCTGCACCTCGTCGATGACGAGGAGGATGCCGTGCTCGGCGGTGATGCGGCGCAGCTCGCGCAGCCAGGAGTCGGGGCCGGGGACGACGCCGCCCTCGCCCTGGACGACTTCGAGGATGACGGCGGCGGGCTTGCCGACGCCGCTGCTGGGGTCGGTGATGTAGCTCTCCATCAGCCGGGCGGAGAGCCGGCCGGCCTCCTCGGCGCCGACGCCGAAGGGGCAGCGGTAGCCGTAGGGGTAGGGCAGCCGGGTCACCGGCTGGGCCTCGGCGGGGCCGAAGGCGGCCGGGCCGCGCCGCATGCGGCCGGGGCCGGAGACGGAGGAGGCGCCCAGGGTCATGCCGTGGTAGGCGCCGGTGAAGGCGAAGACGCCCTGGCGGCCGGTGGCGGTGCGGGCGAGTTTGAGGGCGGCCTCGACGGCGTCGGTGCCGGCGGGGCTGCAGAAGTGCAGCTTGGCCTGCTGGTTGAGGGTGCCCGGGAGCCGCTTGAGGAGTTCCTCGCTGAAGGCGTCCTTCTGCGGGGTGATCATGTCGAGGGCGTGCAGCGGGGCGCCGGAGGCGAGGACCTGCTGGAGGGCGGCGACGACGTCGGGGTGGTTGTGGCCGAGGGCGAGGGTGCCCGCGCCGGAGAGGCAGTCGAGGTACGTACGGCCGTCGGCTCCGGTCACCTGCGCGCCGGAGGCGGCGACGGGCGCCACGGGGATGGACCGGGCGTAGGTGCGGGCAGCGGACTCACGTTGCGCCTGTCGGTCGAGGAGACGAGTACGCAGCATGGGGGAATCCTTCGGTCACGAGCGGGGGTTGGCAGGCACTGCAGTCGGGTGGTGGGGGGCGATTTCTCGCCACCCCCATCCGACTTAGGTAAGCCTAACCTAGTGCGCTGTGAGGGCAACCCCCGCGGACGTGGGGTGCCTCACGCCCCGTCAACGGAGGGCGCGTCGTGGCGGCTGAGCGGGATCACCAGCGGGGCGCCGGTCACCTCGTCGAGCCGCACGCGGGCCCGTAGCCCGAACACCTCGCGCACGAGCTCCTCGGTCAGCACCTGCCGGGGCGCGCCCTGGGCGACCACGCGCCCGTCCTTCATCGCCACCAGCCGGTCCGCGTACCGCGCCGCGAGCGAGAGGTCGTGCAGGACCACGACCACGGTGCGGCCCGTCGTCAGGTGCAACTCGCGCACGAGGTCGAGGACTTCGATCTGGTGGGACAGGTCGAGGTGGTTGGTCGGCTCGTCCAGCAGCAGCAGCGGCGTCCGCTGGGCGAGGGCCATCGCGATCCAGGCGCGCTGCCGCTGCCCGCCGGAGAGCTCGTCCAGCGTGCGCTCCGCCAGCTCGTACATCCCCGTGGCGCGCAGCGCCTCCTCGACGGCGCTCTCGTCGTCCGAGGACCAGCGCCGGTACCAGCTCTGGTGCGGATGGCGGCCGCGCGCGACCAGGTCGGCGACGCTCAGCCCCTCGGGGGCGGCCGGCGACTGCGGGAGCAGGCCCACGCGTTCGGCGACCTCCCGCGTGGGGATGCGGTGGACGGGCCTGCCGTCGAGCAGGACCTGTCCGCCCGTGGGTTTCATCAGCCGGCCGAACGCGCGCAGGAGCGTGGACTTCCCGCAGCCGTTGGGCCCGATGATCGCCGTGAACGTCCCGTCCGGAATGTCCAGGTCGAGTGCGTGGACGACGGTGCGGTTCCCGTAGGAGAGCGTCAACGCCTCCGCGCGCAGCCGCACTTCGGGGCGGCCCGCGGCCGGAGCCTTCGGGGTCGCGATGCGGGTGGTGTCGGTCATGACGTACGGGCCCTTCCGCTCCGGATCAGCAGGTACAGCAGGTAGGGGGCGCCCAGCGCCGCGGTGAGGATGCCGACGGGCAGCTCGACGCTCCCGAAGGCCGTCCGCCCCAGGACGTCCGCCCACACGGTCACCGTCGCGCCGATCACCGCCGAGGCAAGCAGCGGTGGCGCGCCGGTGCGCGACAGCCGCAGGGCGAGCTGCGGGCTCGCCAGGGCGACGAACGCGATCGGGCCGGCGGCCGCCGTCGCGGCGGCGGTCAGCAGCACGGCCGTGAACAGCAGTGCCGCGCGCGTCGCCGTCATCCGTACGCCCAGTCCGCGCGCGGTGTCCTCGTCGAAGACGAGCGCGCCGAAGGGGAAGGACAGCAGCAGGGCCAGCGGCATGAGCACCAGCAGCGCCCACATCGTGGGCTTGAGGGTGTCCCAGTTGGCGCCGTTGAGGCTGCCGTTGAGCCACCGCAGGGCGCGCCCGGCGTCGACGATGTCGGCCTTGAGCAGCAGCCAGGACAGCGCGCTGGTGAGGAAGGCGTTGACGCCGACGCCGACCAGCAGCACCCGGTAGCCCGACAGTCCGCGCCGCACGGCCAGCAGATAGACGACGGCGGCGGCGAGCAGGCCGCCGGCGGTCGCGGCGACGGGAACGCCGACGCCCGCCAGCGTGCCGCCCACGGCACCGTTCGCCCCGCCGAGGACGATGACGCCCACCGCACCCACCCCCGACCCCGCCGTGATGCCCAGAACGTCCGGGCTGGCAAGGGGGTTGCGGGCCAGGCCCTGCAGGATGGCCCCGGCCATCGCGAGCGCCGCGCCGACCAGCAGCCCGGTCAGGGCCCGGGGCAGACGCAGCTCGGTGACCACCATGCGGCCGGCCTCGTCGCCGCCGCCCAGCAGCGCCTTGGCGACGTCGCCGACCGGGATGGGCACGTCCCCGCGCGCACAGTCGACGACGACCGCGAGGAAGAGCAGGCCCAGCGCCAGCAGCGGCACGAGCAGGGTGCGCGGCCGCCACACGGCGGAGACGGGACCGGCCCGCAGGGGCGTACGCCCGGGGACAAGTGTCTTTCCGGCCACTGACTTTCCCGCTGTCTTTCCTGCTGTCTTCCCCGCTGTCTTTCCGGCCACGGCCGGGGTGTCCGTACGGCTCATATCCTCACCGCCTCGCGGCGGCGCACCAGATGGATGAAGACGGGCGCGCCGATGATGGCCAGCATGATGCCCACCTGAAGTTCGCCCGGGCGTGCCACCAGCCGCCCGAGGGTGTCCGCCGTGAGCATCAGGACCGCGCCGAGCAGCGCCGCCTGGGCGACGATCCAGCGGTAGTCGGGGCCGGAGAGGTGGCGGGCGATGTGTGTGCCCACCAGTCCGACGAACCCGATGGGCCCGCACACGGCGACGGCCGTTCCGGTCAGCAGCGTGATCGCGGCCATCCCGACGGCCCGGGTCAGCCCGACGCGTACGCCCAGCGTCCGCGCCACGTCCTCACCCAGCGACAGGGCGTTGAGTCCCGAGGTGTTCAGCGCCGCCAGCAGCAGCCCCACCCCGATGAACGGCAGCGCCTGCAACGTGAGATGGAGGGGCTGGCCGCTCACCGAGCCGACCGTCCAGAACCGGTAGGTCTCCAGGGCCTGGCGGTCGAAGAGCACCATCCCGGCGGTGAGCGCGGTGAACAGCGCGTGCGCGGCGGCTCCGGCGAGGGCGAGGGTCACGGGTGTCGCCCCGCCCTTCGCGAGGGCCCCCACCGAGTACACCGCGGTTCCGGCGATCGCCGCCCCGAGGAAGCCGAACCAGACATAGCCGTACAGGCTGCTGACGCCGACGAGGAACAGCGAGGCCACGACCCCCATGCCGGCCCCGGCGCTGATGCCGAGCACCACCGGGTCGGCGATGGGGTTGCGGGTGTGTCCCTGCATCAACGCCCCGGCGGCGCCCAGCGCCAGACCGGCGACGAGCGCGGTCACGGTCCTCGGCAGGCGCAGCGAACGGACGATGATGTCCCCCTCCAGGCCGGAGGCGTGCCACAGTCCGTGCCAGACCTGTGCCGGACTGAGTGGTTCCGCGCCGAGCGCGATGCTCAGCGCGACCGCCACCAGCAGCAGCCCCAGCAGGGCAACTGTCCATATTCGCCGCTTTTTTCCCCTGTCCGACGCGACCTGCCTGGTCCGTCTCGTCACGGGTGGCGCAGGTAGCGCTTCGGTCACGATCCCCTCCACGGCGCATTTTGGATACTTAGGCGAGCCTATCCTTAGAGGTGCAACGCGCTACAGAAGGGACCCCCGCCGATGAGAGCCCGCTGGATCGGCCGTTTCCGCCGACAGGTCGGAGTCGCCGCCGTCACCGCAGGTCTGCTCGCCACTGCCGCCTGCGGCGGCGGCAGCTCGGACAAGGATACGGACGCCAAGAGCGACAAGAGCCCGGCCGCCGTCGGCGCCGCCTTCCCGCGGACCGTCGAACACGCCATGGGCAAGACGGAGATAAAGAAGGCTCCCAAGCGTGTGGTCGCCCTCGACATGACCTTCGTCGACGCCACCCTGGCCCTGCAGTCCAACCTCGTGGGCTACACCACCTTCTCCTCCCCCGACGAGAAGCTGCCCGCCTACTTCGGCGGCGACACCGCCAAGTTCGCGGCCGAGGCCACCCCCGTCGGCACGCTGGAGGAGCCCAGCCTGGAGAAGATCTACGCGCTCAAGCCCGATCTGATCCTCTCGGCCAAGGTCCGCCACGAGAAGCTGTACAAGCAGCTGTCGCAGATCGCGCCGACCGTCTTCACCGAGGACACCGGCGCCACCTGGAAGGACAACCTCAAGGTCGTCGGCAAGGCCCTCGGCAAGGAGAAGCTCGCCGACGAGAAGATCGCCGCCTTCGACAAGCGCGCGAAGACCGTCGGTGACAGCGTCCGCGCGAAGAAGGGGTCCAACCCCTCCGTGTCCGTCGTCCGCTTCCTCGACGGCCCGACGCGCCTGTACAAGGAGGACACCTACATCGGCGGCATCGTGAAGGACCTCGGCTTCGACAAGCCCGAGGACGCCAAGGGCACCGGCTTCAACGCCGACATCTCCGAGGAACAGATCAAGAAGGTCGACGCGGACGACATCTTCGTCACCGTCTACCCCGACCCCAAGGGCGCGGGGCAGAAGAGCAAGGAGAAGTTCCAGTCCAACCCGCTGTGGAAGCAGCTCAAGGGCCAGGTCCACGAGGTCGACGACGTCACGTGGATGCTCGCCGTGGGGCTGTACGGCGCGAACTCCGTCCTGGACGACGTCGCCAAGACGTACGGGGTGGACGCGGCCCGCGCCTGACCCCTCACGCGTCAACGGCGAGGGCCGGAACTCCTTCGAGGAGTTCCGGCCCTCGCCGTTGCTGTCTTCGGTTCGGAGGCTATCCGCAGGTGCGGCGCGGGCACGTGGCGCACAGCTTCTGCGGGGTGACGGTGTACCACAGGCAGCAGTTGACCCGCGTGCGCGTGGCCTCCGTGCCCAGGCCGGACTCCTCCTCCCCGCAGGGGCGGAAACCGGCCGCGCCCACGTACGGGGCGGTGCCGCCGGGCAGCAGCGCGTCGGCGTCCCGCACCGCGCGGCCCTCCTGCCCCAGGGTCCGGCCCAAGTACCAGATGCCCTCGGCGAGTTCGTCCGTGGCCAGCCCCCACACCGCCCGGGGCCCCCGGCGCAGCAGCGGGCGGAACGCCTCCAGCACGGGCCCGAGGTGGGCGGCCACCGCGCTGCGCAGCTCCGCGCGCAGCTCCTCCTCGTCCGCCGCGACCCGCACGCCCGGCGCGCCCGCCACGCGGTCGCCCGGCAGGCAGGTCAGGGCGGAGGGGTCCACGGTGAGGGTGGCCGAGGACTCGTCGTAGCCGATGCCTCCGGGCGCGAGCCGGGGCACGCGCCGGTCGAGGAACCAGGGGCCGCTCATGGCCACGGTGGCGAAGAAGGCGTACTGGTGCAGCACTTCGAGGGCCGCGACATCGCGCCGGGGGTCGGTCCCGTGGGCGTCGCGCATCCGCCGCCCGGCCACGTCGACGAGCCATTCGCGCAGCGCGGCGTCGTTCACGAGCCGTTCGCCAGTGACCTGTTCTCCGCTCGCGCAAGGCCGCATCTCGACCCGGGCGAGCGGACTCAGTGCCTCGCCCAGGCGCGCGTAGGTCTCCTGGAGAGCCTTGTCACGGGCCGACGGCCGGCGTACACCGACCGTTTCGGGAACAGCGACCGCGATTGCCACGGAACCCCCACCGGATGAGTTCGACATCGACACAGATACCGAATAGGTAAGCCTTACCTTAACAGTATCCATGCGTGCTGCGGGAGATCACAGCGGGGTTCCGGGGCGCGAGCGAGACCGGAATCACACGCCGGTGGCACCGGATCCGCCGCGAGGACCGCGCGCCGCGCGCGGACCACCTCACCCCCGACGAGGTGGTCCCCACGCGGCCGCGCGGCCGGGGAGGGCGACGCACACGACGTTAACGGGGGCCTGTGGTCACGGGATTGGAAAAATGTAGGATCGGCGGTACGGGGAAATCCGGTGTTCTGCGCTTCCGGAGGGAGCCGTGGCATGGACGACCAGACAACGGTGACCGCCCTGCCGTCGTCCGATACGGCCGAACTCGCCTCCCGTACCCCGCATCCCCTGCTCGCCGGCCACGCCGTGGGCTACACGGGGCAGGACTTCCAGTTCTCGCAGCCGCTCCTGCGGCGGGTGACGGCACTCGCGACGGTGGTCGTCGTCATCGACTTCGAGCACCCGGACCGGCACTACGTCACCGACGCCGCAGGGCGCACGCCGAGGACCCTGCTCTCCCCGGTGACCGGGCTGACCGACCGGCCCACGGCGATCCTGCAAGGCGGACACGAGTACGGCCTCACGGCGGTGTTCACACCGCTGGGGGCCCGAGCGCTGTTCGGCCTGCCCCTGAGCGAACTGGCCAACAGGAGCGTCGGGCTGACCGACCTGCTGGGCGCCGACGGCAGACGGCTGACCGAGCGGCTCGCCGAGGCCCCCGGCTGGGCGGCCCGATTCCGGCTGCTGGACGACTACTTACTGGCCCGCATCGGCTCGGGACCGGAACTGCCCGTGCCGGTGCGCCACGCCTGGCACCAGCTCACGGCACTCTCCGGGAACGTGACGATCGGCGCGCTGGCGGACGAAGTGGGCTGGTCCCGGCAGCACTTGAACGCACGCTTCCGCCAGGAGACGGGACTGTCCCCCAAGACCGTGGCCCGTATCACCCGGCTGCAGCGGGCCGTCTCCCTCATGCACGCCGCCGGACCGCGCTCCTGGGCCGAGACCGCGGCGCTGTGCGGCTACACCGACCAGCCGCACCTCAACCGGGACTTCCGGCTGCTGACCGGCCATGCGCCGGGCGCCTTCCACGAGCTGACCGGAGACTGGAGCGGCGTCGTCATGGGCGACCCGCGCCTGTACACGGTCGATCCGGGATACCCCCGGCTGGAGAGGCCGGACCGGGGGGCGTAGGGCCTGCCCCCGCTTCGGTCAGGCGTCGACGTAGGCCGCCAAGTGCTCACCGGTGAGGGTGGAGCGGGCGGCGACGAGGTCGGCGGGGGTGCCCTCGAAGACGACCCGGCCGCCGTCGTGGCCCGCGCCGGGCCCGAGGTCGATGATCCAGTCGGCGTGCGCCATGACCGCCTGGTGGTGCTCGACGACGATGACCGACTTGCCGGAGTCCACGAGCCGGTCGAGCAGGCCGAGCAGTTGCTCGACGTCGGCGAGGTGCAGACCTGCCGTCGGCTCGTCGAGGATGTACACGCCGCCCTTGTCGGCCATGTGTGTCGCCAGCTTCAGGCGCTGCCGCTCGCCGCCGGACAGCGTGGTGAGCGGCTGGCCCAGGGTGAGGTAGCCGAGCCCGACGTCGGACAGCCGCCGCAGGATCCGGTGGGCGGCCGGGGTACGCGCCTCACCGGCGCCGAAGAACTCCTCGGCCTCGACCACCGGCATCGCGAGCACCTCACTGATGTCGCGGCCGCCGAGGCGGTACTCCAGCACCGAGGCCTGGAACCGCTTCCCCTCGCACTCCTCACAGGGGGCGGCGACCCCGGCCATCATCGCGAGATCGGTGTAGACGACGCCGACGCCGTTGCACTCGGTGCACGCGCCCTCGGAGTTGGCGCTGAACAGCGCCGGCTTGACGCCGTTGGCCTTCGCGAACGCCTTGCGTACCGCATCGAGCAGTCCGGTGTACGTCGCCGGGTTGCTCCGCCGCGAACCGCGGATCGGGCCCTGGTCGACCGACACCACGCCCTCGTGCGACGCCCCCGACGGTCGGCACAGCGAACCGTGCACCAGCGAGCTCTTGCCGGAGCCGGCGACGCCGGTGACGACGGTCAGGACTCCGAGCGGGATGTCGACGTCGACATCCCGCAGGTTGTGCGCCGTCGCACCGCGGATCTCCAGCGTGCCGGTGGGCTTGCGCACCGTCTTCTTCAGGGCGGCCCGGTCGTCGAGGTGCCGGCCGGTGAGAGTACCGCCGGCCCGCAGCCCCTCGACGGTGCCCTCGAAGCAGACGGTGCCGCCCGCCGTACCGGCACCGGGCCCGAGGTCGACGACATGGTCGGCGATCGCGATCACTTCCGGCTTGTGCTCCACGACGAGCACCGTGTTGCCCTTGTCCCGCAACCGCAGCAGCAGCTTGTTCATCCGCTGGATGTCGTGGGGGTGCAGCCCTGTGGTGGGCTCGTCGAAGACATAGGTGACGTCGGTCAGCGAGGAACCGAGGTGGCGGATCATCTTGACGCGCTGCGCCTCGCCGCCCGACAGCGTGCCCGACGGGCGGTCGAGCGAGAGGTAGCCCAGCCCGATCTCCACGAACGAGTCCAGGGTGTGCCGCAGCTTGCCGAGCAGCGGGGCCACCGAGGGCTCCGTGAGGCCATGGACCCACGCGGCCAGGTCGCTGATCTGCATCGCGCAGGCGTCGGCGATGCTGACGCCCTCGATCTTCGAGGAGCGGGCCCCCGCGCTGAGCCGGGTCCCCTCGCACTCGGGGCAGGCGGTGAAGGTGACCGCCCGGTCCACGAACTCCCGCACGTGCGGCTGCATCGCCTCACGGTCCTTGGAGAGCATCGACTTCCGGATCCGCGGGAGCAGCCCCTCGTAGGTCATGTTGATGCCCGCGATCTTCATCCTGGTCGGCTCGCGGTGGAGGAAGTCGCGCAGTTCCTTCTCGGTGTACTCGCGGATCGGCTTGTCCGCGTCGTAGAAACCCGACTCGCTGTAGAGACGGTAGTTCCAGCCGCCCGCCTTGTAGCCCGGGATGGTGAGCGCGCCTTCGGCCAGCGACTTGGAGTCGTCGTACAGCTGGGTGAGATCGAGGTCGGAGACCTCGCCCCGGCCCTCGCAGCGCGGGCACATGCCGCCCGTGCGGTTGAAGGTCACCTTCTCGGCCTTGCGCGCACCCCGGTCGACGGTGATCGCGCCGCTCGCCCGGACCGAGGGGACGTTGAAGGCGTACGCGCTGGGCGGGCCGAGGTGCGGCTGCCCGAGCCGGCTGAAGAGGATGCGCAGCATCGCGTTGGCGTCGGTGGCGGTGCCGACCGTGGAGCGGGGGTCGGCGCCCATCCGCTGCTGATCGACGACGATCGCCGTCGTCAGCCCGTCGAGGACGTCGGCCTCGGGCCGCGCCAGGGTCGGCATGAAGCCCTGCAGGAAGGCGCTGTAGGTCTCGTTGATCAGCCGCTGCGACTCCGCGGCGATCGTGTCGAAGACCAGGGAGCTCTTGCCCGAGCCGGAGACGCCGGTGAACACCGTCAGCCGGCGCTTCGGGATCTCGATGCTCACGTCCTTGAGGTTGTTCTCGCGCGCGCCGTGCACGCGGATCACGTCGTGGCTGTCGGCAGCGTGCTGCTGCGCGGACGCCCGCGTACGGGTCCTCGGGGCCGTGCTCATCGTCTCTCCATCTGTCGGGCGGTCCGTGATCCGCCTTCCGCCTCACCGGCGGTGCCGGCTGCGGGCGCGCTCGGTGCGAGAACCCAGGCATCCTAAGCGGGCGGCGGGCGCGGTGCGAAAGGTCCTTGGACCTGGAGGGCCACGCGGAACGTCCCGCCACCCGATGCCGTGATCACGGCCGGGGCCCCGTCGGGGAGCCGCTGGGTGCCCCGGCGCGACCGGTGCGGCTCCGGCTCCCGGGCCCGGCCGACGCTGCCGGCGCTGCCCACGCTGCCGACGACGGCCCAGGACGGTACTTCCCGCGCCGACCGACGGCGCCGGCCGCGCGCCCCGCCCTCCCTCAGGTGATCACCAGCGTCGTCGGGCCGTTGATCACCTCGACGCCCTTGTCCGTGAGACAGCCCAGCGGGTCGAGGGTGAGCTGCGCCCCGGGAGAGCCCACCGACTTCCCTTCGTACTTCCCCTCGACCACGGTCCCCTCGACGAGGGAGACGACCTCACCGCCTGCCGCCTGGACGAGGTGGCGCGTGCGGTAGAGCACCTTGCTGTGTTCGCCGGTGTTCCAGGTGACGAGCTCCACCGCCGTGGCGTCGATCGAGACACAGCCGGCCTCCCCGCCGCCCTTGATCACGGACTTGGCCCAGGTGATGCGGGGGTCCGTGCCGGTGCAGGTGTACCCGGCCCAGCCGCTGATGTGCGAGTGCCGGGTCCGCAGGGTCAGCCCCGGCTCGAAACGGACGACGGCGCTGCCCGCGCAGGCCACCAGGGCTCGGGACCTCTCCCCCGGATGGGCCGACGCGGGGAGCACCGCCCACCCTGTCGCCAGGGCCGTGGCCACGGCAACACACCCCAGGCTCCTGCGCCAAGAACGCTTCATATCCACCCCTGTCACCACGAGAACGGCACACCGACCGGCATCCTGCCCTCTCCCTGCGCCCCGCCCGAGGGTTTCCCCCAGGAAGGCACACGCGACCGCAGCGTTCACCTGCCGCACGGCGCCATGGGCACCCCACGCGCCCCGGGGCGCACGAAGGCACGACAGCGGCTGAACACAGGCCACTTGACGGGGCATCCGCGACGGCCGGTACGGGCTCGTCACCGCCGAGCTCTGGGCCCGGCTGCTCGCCGAGCCCCGTACCGGCTGCACCCCGAGGCGATGTCGTCGCCCGACGACCACAAGCCCGCCGACGTGCTGGAGGAGTGGTGGGAGCGGTACGCCGCCGATGAAGTCCCTTCCGACATCGCGCCGTTCGGGCGCGCTTGGCCAGATCTCGCCCCCGGTATCAGGCCGGACATCGACCCCGATCGGGCAGCCGTCGACTACGCCCGGGACTTTCTCTCGCGTCGCCCCCACGCGCGCCTCGGCCTCGTCGCCGCCGCCTCGGGCGCGTACGCGCTCACTACGGCGGGCTGGTCCGGCCCCATGAACCATGAGAACGACACCGCCAGGTTCTCCGCCGTCGTCCGCGACTGGGAGGAGCACTTCGGCGCCCGCGTCGTGGCCGTCGGCTTCGACACCCTGTATCTGAGCGTCGCCGCTCCCCCGCTCTCGGCGGGCGACGCTCTGCTCCTGGCCGCCGAGCACTTCGCCTTCTGCCCGGACACCCTGTGGCAGAGCTGCCACACCCTCGCCGACCACGCCGGACGTCTCATGGGCGCCGGCCACTGGGAATTCTGGTGGGACTGAGGCGGCGGTGGTCCCGAGTGTCGCCCCGTGCCGATGTGTGCGAGCCTGGGGTGAGGTGTGAGGCGTGGCCGAGGAGCGCCCGATGCCGGGTGCGGGGCCGGGGCCGATCGCCCAGGGGGTCCGGCTGTAGTCACCTTGTTGCACGGGGAGGCCGAGTGCCATGAGTTTCTCCCCCGATGACCCGCACGGCGAGTTGTACGGCCGCCTGGGTCTTCTCGCGAACGCCGGCTGGCAGGTACTGCTGAGCGCCGGGGTGGCGTCCATCGCGCTGGGTGTGGTGGTGCTGGTGTGGCCGGCGCGCACCCTGACCGTGGTGGGGGTGCTGTTCGGCATCTATCTGCTGGCGATCGGCGCGTTTCAGCTGGCGGGCGCCTTCGGGGCGCACATCCCGGGCCATATGCGGGTGCTGGGGTTCGTCAGCGGTGGACTGTGCGTGCTGCTGGGGCTGTTGTGCTTCCGGGGGCCGGCGCAGTCGCTTCTGCTGCTCGCGTTGTGGATCGGTTTCGGCTGGCTGATGCGCGGAGTGATGCTGACGGGTGTCGCGCTGTCCGCGCGGGTGCTGCCGGCCCGGGGCTGGCAGGTGTTCCTCGGGATCGTCAACTTCCTCGCGGGCATCGTGCTGATCGTCTCGCCGTTCCGGTCGCTCGGGGTGCTCGCGCTGGTGGCGGGAATCCTGTTGATCGTCATGGGAGTTGTCGAGGTGGTCCACGCGATCCGGCTGCGGAAACATCTGACGGGACGCCCGGCGTCCGGTGCGCAGTCGGCCGACGAGGGGCGCGGTCCGGGGCACACGGGGCATCTGCGCGGGGTCGCGTAGAGCGAGGGTCGCGTAGGGCCGGGGCGCGGGGGCCGGGGGCGGGCCGGGGCGCGTACGGGCGCTCCGGCGCGCACCCGGCACGGGGAAAGGATTCAACCACTCCGCTTGTGCGGCGTTCCGGACGGGCATGCTCCCCTCGGGGCTGCTCTGCCGGGGTGCAACGGCCGTCCTCCGCCGCCCCACCCCGGCAGGCATCTCCTTTCGCGCGCCGGCCTTTTCGCGCCGGCGCGGGCGCCGGTCAGCCGCCCAGCAGCGGCAGCGCCGCGAACGGATGCCCCTGCCAGATCCCCCGCGACGCCTCCTCCGGGTATCCGGTCACCGTCGGTCGCGCGTCGAGGACGCGCGTCAGGCGCTGCTCCGCGTCGTAGGCGGGCCAGCCCGGGTCGCCCGTGGCCGCGAAGGCGGCCCAGGAGGTACGGAAGCGGGCGGACAGCTCCTCCGCCTCCGGGGAGGGCTCGGGCCCGAGGAGGAGACGGCCCGTGTCGGAGGCGAAGGTGCCGAAGACGAGGGGCACGTCCAGGCCGTGGCAGGCGCCGAGGGCGCCGCCCTGGGCGGGGGCGGGCCACGTGAGCTCGTAGAGGTACGCCCGGCCGCCGCCCGCCGCGTGTGCCTCGGCGAGGTGCAGTGAGGGCATGCGGAACAGCCAGTCGGACCAGACGCGTTCGAAGAGCAGGTCGGGTCCGGCGGCGGGGTACGCCTGCCGGTAGGCGCGTTCCCCGTCGGGGCCGGGTGCGAAGGCGCGCAGGGCCGCTGCCGCCTTCTCGTCGTCGATTCCGGCGAGGATGCCGGTCGGCACGAAGAACAGCCGGCACTCGTCGCGGTTGTGGCCGGCGAGCAGTTCGACGTCGCGGGCGGCGCCCCGGGCCAGGGCGGTCCAGGGCGTCTCCGGCAGGACGTCGCCGTCGACGACGGGCGCGAAGGGCATCGCGGTGTGCGCGTACGCCCCCCAACGGTCCTCGTGCTGGAGCATCTTCATGGTGAGGCCGTCCCCGGCGCCGGTCAGCCGGCGCGGTTCCACGGCGGAGAGGCCCTCGACGGTCGCGGGCAGGCCGAGTCCGGCGGCGAGGGCGGTGCCGACGTCGCGGGCCAGTTCCGGCGAGAGATACGGGCCCGGCGCGCTCTGGGCGACGGCCCGCCGGAACAGGCCCGCCGCGCGCGGCATGGCCAGCAGCGCGGCGACGGATCCGGCTCCGGAGGACTCGCCGAAGACGGTGACGTTCCCGGGGTCGCCGCCGAAGGCCGCGATGTTCTCCCGCACCCACTCCAGGGCGGCGACCTGGTCGAGCAGGCCCCGGTTGTCGGGCGCCCCCTCGATGTGGGCGAAGCCCTCCATGCCGAGCCGGTAGTTGAGGGTGACGACGACGAGCTCGCCGTCGCGGGCGAGGCGGGAGCCGTCGAAGTCGGAGCTGCCGGACCAGCCCACGACGTAGGCTCCGCCGTGGATCCACACCATCACGGGCCGCCGGGCCGCCGGATCGGCCTGCGGGGTCCAGATGTTGACGGTCAGCCAGTCGTCACCGTTCAGGGTCTCCGGGGGCCCGGGCATCGGGGTCGTGCCCTGCGGGGCGGGCGGGCCGAAGGCGTACGCCTCGCGCACCCCGTCCCAGGGGCGTACGGGCCTCGGTGGCGCGAATCGCGCGTCGCCGACGGGCGGCTGGGCGTACGGGACGCCGCGGAAGACGGCCAGGCCGTCCTCGTGGCGGCCCCGCACCGTACCGGACGCGGTACGGGCCTCGGGCACGGCGGGTATCCCGGACTCGGCTGCGGTCATGGGCAACTCCCCTCGGGGCAGCGGCTGTCGGACACCATTGTGGACCAGGCCCTTTCGGCACTTCAGGGCAGGGGTGCCCCGCCCGTACCGCGTGTGAGCGCGCCGCCCCCGCTACGGCACCCGCCGTGCCCCCGCCGCGCGCAGTGCGGCCGGGCTCGGATGGCCGTCGACCGCCATGAACAGGTCCAGTTCGGCCAGCAGGGAGCGCAGTTGGTGGACGAGGCCGTCGGTGCCGCCGACGGCGAGGGCGTAGGCGTAGGGCCGTCCGATGCCGACGGCGGTGGCGCCGAGGGCGAGGGCCTTGGCCGCGTCGGTGCCGCTGCGGACGCCGGAGTCGAAGAGGACCGGCAGGCCGTCGGCGGCCCGTACGACCTCGGGCAGCAGGTCGATCGCGGGGATTCCGCCGTTGGCCTGCCGGCCGCCGTGGTTGGAGCAGTAGATGCCGTCCACGCCGTGGTCGCGGGCGCGGCGGACGTCGTCGGGGTGGCAGAGGCCCTTGACGAGGAGGGGCAGCCGGGTGAGGGAGCGCAGCCAGTCCAGGTCCTCCCAGCGCAGGGCGTTGCCCCAGATGCCGGTCCACTCGCGGACCGCGGCCCTGGGGTCCTCCTCGGGGGAGCGGTCGAGCCGGGCCCGGAACGTTTCGTCGCTGAAGTAGTTGGCGAGGCAGTGGCCGCGCAGCTGGGGGAAGTTGCCGGTGTTGAGGTCGCGGGGGCGCCAGCCGGCGGTCCAGGCGTCGACGGTGACGACGATGCCCCGGTAGCCGGCCCGTTCGGCGCGCCGTACGAGGCTCTCGGTCAGGTCCTTGTCGCGCGAGGTGTACAGCTGGAACAGGCCGGGGGTCGTCCCGGCGTGCGGGGCGACCTCCTCCATCGCGTCCATGGTGAAGGTCGAGGCCACCATCGGCACGCCCGTTCTCGCCGACGCCTCGGCGGTGCGGATGTCGCCGTGGAAGTCCTGGGAACACAGTCCTATCACCCCGATCGGGGCCAGGAACAGCGGGGAGGGCAGGTCCATGCCGAACAACGGGACGGACAGGTCGCGCTGTTCGGCCCCGTTCAGCATGCGCGGGACGATGCCCCAGTGCTCGAAGGCGCGGGCGTTGGCGCGCTGGGTGTGCTCGTCGCCGCAGCCCCCGGCGACATAGGAGTACACCCACGGCGGCAGGGACTCGGCCGCCTTGCGCTCCAAGGAGGCGAAGTCCACCGGGTACTTCGGCGTCCGTCCTTCGAGGGCGTCGAGGTAGATCTCGTACTGGAAGTCCCCGAACTGCTGTGACACGGTGAGAGGCTCCAATCGTGGCGGTCCGTCACGGAATGTGCGTACCGGCGCGGGGCGCGCGCCCGCCGCCCCCGTCAGCCGGCCGTACCGCGCCCGAACACCAGCGACACATTGTGCCCGCCGAAGCCGAAGGAATTCGCCAGTGCGTGCCGCCAGTTGCCGGTGCGGGCGGTTCCGGCCGCGATGTCAAGGGATATTCCGGACGCGAGGTGTTCGAGGTTGCGGGTGGGCGGTACGGCACCGTCCCGCAGGGCGAGGAGGGCCGCGAGCGCGCCGAGGGCTCCGGAGGCCCCGAGCAGATGGCCGGTCATGGACTTGGTGGCGGTGACGACCGGGTGTGTGCCGATCGCGGTGGCGATCGCCTCGGCCTCGGCGAGGTCGCCCTGCGGGGTGGAGGTGGCGTGCGCGTGCACGTGGCCGATGTCGGAGGGGGCCAGGCGCGCGTCGCGCAGGGAGAGCTCGATGGCACGTATCTGTCCCGCCGTGTCGGAGGCGGTGATGTGTGTGGCGCTGGAGGTGGTGCCGGCGCCGAGGAGGGTGCCGTGCGGGGCGGTGACGCCGCGGGCCCGCGCGTGGCCGGCACGTTCGAGGACGAGGACGGCGGCGCCCTCGCCGAGCACGAAGCCGTCGCGGGCGGCGTCGAAGGGGCGGCACGCGTGCTCGGGGTCGTCGTTCGCCGTGGACAGCGCCATCATCCGCGCGAACGCGGCCAGGGGCAGCGGCAGCACGCCCGCCTCGGCCCCGCCCGCCACGACCATGTCCACGCGGCCGGAGCGGATCAGGTCCAGGCCGAGCGCGAGGGCCTCGGCGCCCGAGGCGCAGGCGCTGACGGGGGCGTGCGCGCCGCCGCGCGCGCCGAGGTCCATGCTGACCCAGGCGGCCGGGCCGTTGGCCATCAGCATGGGGACGGTGTGCGGGGACACGCGCCGGGGGCCGGCGTTCTCCCGGGTCCGCTCCTGGGCGAGGAGCGAGCCGATGCCGCCGATGCCGGTGCCGATGGCGACGGCCAGCCGTTCCGGGTCCGTGCCGGGTGTTCCGGCGTCGGCCCAGGCCTCGCGGGCGGCGACGAGCGCGAGTTGCTCGCAGCGGTCCAGCCTGCGGGCCTCGGTGCGGGCCAGCGATGCGGCCGGGTCGCAGGGGAGCGTGGCGGCGATACGGACGGGCAACTCCCGTGCCCAGTCCTCGGTCAGCGCGCGGACGCCGTTGCGCCCGGCGAGCAGGGCGGACCACGTGGATTTCGCGTCGGCGCCGAGGGGGGTGAGGGCGCCGATTCCGGTGACCCATACCTCGTCGGTGGCGGCGGGCGCGGCGGCGGTCGCGTCGGTGGCGGCGTGGTCGATTGCGTGGTGCATGCGGCGGGACGCTAGCCAGGGGATTCGCGCGTCGGCAAACCCCTGACGGGGGTCCGGGTTCCCTTGCCCGGGGGCGGTAGGGGACCCCTACGGGCCCTGGGGCGCGCGGCCGGCGGGGTCGTGGCCGCGCGCGGTTCCAGCAGATGTCCGGACTACCGGCATGCGCTGTTTCAGGGGACCCGTGTTTTCATCTACGGGCTCGTGTGACGCGGCCGCCGGGCGGCGGCCGTACCGAAGGGGAAGGGCCGGTGAGGACGGTGGAACGGGACGAGGCGCGCACCCTGCTCCGGGAGCTCCTCGCCTCGGCGGCGGGCGGCTCGGGCCGGGCCGTCCTCGTCCTGGGGGCGCCCGGGGCGGGCAGGACCACGCTGTTCCGGGACGTACGGGCCGCGGCCGCGGAAGCGGGGGCGACGGTGCTCGCGACGGCGGGGGCTCGGGCCGAACGGGGGCTGCCGCTGGGCCTGGTGGGTCGGTTGTTCGCGGGGACGGGCGGGCCCGCCGGGCCGTTCGGGGCACCGCTCCCGGCGGACGCCGGGGAGTCCGGCTTCGTGGCCGGAGAGCCCGGTCGCGACGGCACCCGGCCCCCCGCCGCCGCCCACTCCGTCCACCGCCACGTCCACGAACTCGCCGCGCGGGCCCCCGTCCTCCTGCTCGTCGACGACGTGCAGGACAGCGATCCGGCCTCGCTGGAGTGCCTGCTCCATGTCGTGCGGCGGCTCGCGGGCGAGCGCGTGCTCGTCGTACTCGGCGGGAGCGGCGGGGAGCCGGCGGTCACGTCGTCGCTCACGGCCGAGTTCCTGCGGACACCGGGCTGTGAACTGGTGCGGCTGACGCCACTGGACGTGCCCGCCGTCGCCGCGCTGCTCGCTCCGCGCCTGGGCCGGGCACAGGCGCACGCGGCCGCGCCCGCGTGGCAACGGCTCACCGGCGGCAGCCCATTGCTGCTGCACGCGCTGATCAAGGACACCGACGCGCTCCCCTCCCCCACCTCCGAAGCCCCCGGCACCCGCCAGGCACAGGCACACACGGCCACCCCCGCACGGCAACAGCCCACCGGCGGCAACCCGTCGCTGCTGCACGCGCTGGACGAGGGCACCGACACGGCCCTCTCCCCCCCCCCCCCCGCCCCCGC